>CAZUVN010000119.1:0-1501 GCA_964623835.1 uncultured Candidatus Peribacteria bacterium | reverse complement strand
CGGGATCTATGCTGGGTGGGCACAGGTTGATGATGCGTGGCAGATGGCGGCAATCCACTACGGACCCCGTCCTGTGTTCAACGACAGCGAATCATTCGAGGTGTATCTGCTCGATGTAACCGTCGAGCGAGCCCCAGAATCGATCGATATCGTGTTGGTAGAACGACTACGCGACGTGCTGGATTTCCCCTCAAAAGAGGATTTGATAGCCCAAATTGCCGATGATGTGACCCGCACGCGTGCTATTCTGGGAGCTCATGGTGCTCCAGACGCTTAAACGGCTGATTCCCAACAACTCACCCATTCGCCTCGCTTGGCATAAGAGCAAGGCGCTGGCGGCAGCGATGCGTTATGGATTTCCCGGTAAAAAGCTGACCGTCATTGGTATAACGGGAACAGACGGCAAGACGACGACTGTCGGCATGGTTGCGCATATCCTGCATGCGAACGGTATCAAGGTCGGAGCGCTCTCCACTGCCTTCTTCCGCATCGGCGATCACATCGAATGGAATGCGACACAGAAGACTTCTCCGTCGCCTTTCATCATTCAAAAGTTTCTGCGGGATCTGATACATGCCGGATGTACCCATGCAGTCCTCGAGTACTCATCACACGGCCTCGTCCAAGGGCGCATGAACCACACGTATCCGTCCATCGCTGGCATCACCAATATGAGCGAGGAACACCTCGATTACCACGGATCGATGGAGGAATACATTCGCGCCAAGGGATTACTGTTCCAGATGACTCGCAACGGGACAAAAGTGCTGAATGCTGATGACGTATCGTATGACACACTCTGGAAGATTCCGACTGCCTCAACGGTCGTCTATTCACCGATGAGTGATCTAATATCCGTTGAACAAGCACCCGATTATTCAAGCGCCAAGGCAACCATCGGTTCCGATCAATACACTGTGAGACTGCCGATTCCCGGTGCCTTTAATCTCAGCAACGCGCTGTGTGCCATTAACTGCGCACAGGCGGCAGGAGTTGATGCTCAGCGATCGATCGATGCCC
This sequence comes from uncultured Candidatus Peribacteria bacterium, assembly GCA_964623835.1. Classification (GTDB taxonomy): domain Bacteria; phylum Patescibacteriota; class Gracilibacteria; order Peribacterales; family Peribacteraceae; genus JAKQEM01. Next base: position 481 of record CAZUVN010000119.1, on the reverse strand, counting down.
TCAGAACCTTCACCGGCATTCCCGGCCGCATGGAACGGATTGATGCAGGTCAGGACTTCCACGTCTTTATCGATTTCACGGTGACGCCACAATCGTACGAAGCCACGCTATCAACGCTGAAAAAGGCTCTCCCAAGCGGAAAAAAGCTACTCGTATTAACGGGAAGCTGCGGTGACCGTATGAAGGAAAAGCGGCCGATTGTCGGCAAAATCGTCAGCAGCTATGCCGACATCATGGTTGTCGCAAACGAAGATCCATACACCGAAGATCCGGAAAAGATCATCGATGAAGTCTGGGCAGGCATCGACCAATCGAAGACTGAAGCGCATCGCATTTTTGATAGGCGAAAAGCGATCGAGTTTCTCCTCGACCAGGCACAGTCCGGGGACATTGTGATTCTCTGCGGCAAAGGCAGCGACACGACGATGTGGCTGAAAGACGGACAGATTCCCTGGAACGAACGGGAGATTGCGCGAGAGAT
>CAZUVN010000118.1:0-1693 GCA_964623835.1 uncultured Candidatus Peribacteria bacterium | reverse complement strand
CTGAATTTTTTATTAAGTCGTGATATCCGTTATCCGTTATCCGTTATCCGTTACGATTATATTTACACGCGGACACCTGCTTTACTCTCGGCATTGATTGCGAGTGGGGCGCCTGTGATTCTCGAACTGCATACATTGCCGAATCGCGGACGATCGAGTTTTGTTGATGGCTGCAATAAGTGTGCACTTGTCGTCTGTCTCACCACACCGATGAAGAATGAGTTAGTGAGTTGGGGGGTAGATGCGAAGAAGGTGATCGTAGAAGGGGATGCGGTGGATCTGGAGAAATTCAAGAACGTGCCATCACCGAGAAAGCTAGATACGTTTACGGTCGGGTATGCAGGATCGTTTAAAACGATGGGGCACGATAAAGGTGTCGGGTTGATCATCGATGCCGTGCGGCAACTGCAGTTTGCAGGAAAGAAGATTGCGAAGAAGATTGCAGGTGGACCCGCATCTGCCATCAGTGATCCTGACTATCTTGGATATCTCGATCAGATCGAATTGATGCAGATGTACGTATCATGTGATGTTCTCATTTACCCCGCGCCAGCATCCAATCATCCGTACTTTATTCGCGACACGTCACCTCTGAAGATCTTCGAGTACATGGCTGCCGGTCGTCCTATTATCGCTGCCGATCTTCCCCCCATTCACGATATTCTTGATGAATCCACCGCGTACTTCTTTCAACCGGGCGATTCCGCCGACCTTGCTCGGGTCATTGAACACGTGATGAATCATCGGGACGAAGCTGAGGAAAAGGCAGAGAAAGCGCGGAAAACCGTCGAACATCACACCTGGGAAAAGCGTATGAAGCGTATTATGGATGCACTTTCATGAAGACCATTCTTTCTGTTGCATCGGCCCGCCCCAACTTCGTGAAGCTCGCGGCGGTGCATCATGCACTCGCAGCACGACCGAATGAGTTCGAGCATGTCATTGTTCACACTGGTCAGCACTACGACCCGTTGCTGTCGGATATCTTCTTTCAGCAGCTGCATATTCCCGACCCCGATGTGAACCTTGGAATTCACGGCGGAACACAGACGGAGGTGATTCAGGCGACCGCTGATGCGATGGTGTCGGTTCTGCAGGAATATAAGCCCGATGTTGTGCTGGTCTATGGTGATGTAAACGGAGCTGTCGGTGCCGCGCGTGCGGCAAGTATTCTCGGCTTCCCGCTTGCACACGTTGAAGCAGGGCTACGCTCCGGCGATTTAGACATGCCCGAGGAGCGCAATCGTATCGAAATCGACCTGCTTGCGGATCTTCTCTTCTGTTCGGAGCAGTCCGGTATGGATCGTTTGGAGCAAGAACAGAATAAGGGGAAGAAATTCCTGGTCGGTAACACGATGATCGATACGCTTGTCCGTCTACGGCCGACGATTGATCAGCTATCTCTTGCAGTCAGCGAGCGCATTGAAGGCCTCCCCAGCAAAAAAGTAGCCCTCGCAACACTGCACCGACCGAGCAATGTCGATAACCCTGTTGTGCTTAAAAAGATCATGTCGTTTCTCTTGGAGATAGCCCAGCACTGTCCGGTGATGCTGCCCGCCCATCCGCGTTTGCAGCAGGCACTCGAAGGATTTGAGCTGGATGCCGATGCACCGCTGATGATTGTTCCCCCAATGGGGTATTTAGAATTCCTCGCATGGATGGGTCAGTCTGCATTCGTCCTCACGGACTCCGG
>CAZUVN010000117.1:0-1735 GCA_964623835.1 uncultured Candidatus Peribacteria bacterium | reverse complement strand
CATCACAAACTCCCGCACCAGATCCGGAATCTTCCCAACCGATTCCTCGAGCATCTTTTCTTCATCCTCGGTAAAGCGACCCAGTACCCAGTTCGCTAAATCCCCTTTCTCGGGCTTGGGGCCAATACCAATACGAATACGCGGCCAGTCCTCGCCGTACACTTCCACAATCGACTTGAGGCCATTGTGCGTTCCTGGGCCGCCGGTTAATCGCATGCGATAGGTTCCCAACGGAATATCGATGTCATCGGTCAGAACCAGAATTTGCTGCTTGGGGTCCAGCTTATAGAACGTCACCAACTTGCGAACTGCATCGCCGGATAAATTCATGTAGGTATGCGGCTTTACCAGTAGAACAGGCACTACGCCAACACGGGCTTCTTGAATCTTCGATTCGAACTTTTGCGCTTCCTTCCACTCCCCTTCTCCAAACTCCCGCGACAAGCGGTCAATCGCAATCCATCCAGCGTTATGACGCGTCCGCTCGTAGGACGTGCCATGGTTGCCCAAGCCGACGATCACGAGAGAGGGTTTCACGGCGCAAGTATATCAGGAGTAGAATCTGTATGTGGAACAAATGCCAAACCCACCCGGCACACCTGCAGTACCTACATCTCCCAAACTCGATCCTCTTGCGATCGTCATGGGAAAATATTTCGGTCGCCGCGCGATGACAACAGTTAAGCCAACGACTCCACCGCCACCTTCAGAGCCCGCACCGCCGCCTCCGCCTGCTGCGGAGTAACCGAAGCCTGTGTTTCATGCGCAAGTGTGTTGCGTAACTTATGCGCGTTCCACACTGCTTGCAGGTTCTTTAAACGAGGTCCCGCCTTTTTCAACTTATCTGCAACTGAGCCGGTGTATCCAAGTTTTCCAAGTGCGAGATCGAGCACTTTATCGGCTTCCATCACCTTGCGAACGGGGTCCTGCAATGTTTCGACATGCGCCCATGCCTTTTGCACATGTGCAAGTGCTGCACCGGAAAGCTTGCGCTTGCCCGCCATCTTCTTCATGAAAAAAAGAACGACTGCAGCGGTGATGACCAAGCCGACAATAAACCAGATCATATCCATATTATTCGTCGGAATCGTCGGATTCATGTGCATTCTTCAGTTCCTGCAGCTGCATCTGCTCGGCAACAAGTGTCGCAAGCAATTGCTGAATCTGCTTAGAATCTTTCATGTTTTTCTTATGAAGGTACTGCTCCATATTCTGCAGCACCAAAATCTCGATTTTTTTGGGCGACTTCACGTGATCCATGCTGATGGTCTGACCATTGGAAATTTTTTCGACACTGATAGTTCCAAATTGCAGCAACGTTCCCCATACCCCCTGAATCTCGTAACTGATTCCCTGCAAATCGCTATACAACACGCGCGATGATTCACGATGGAACCACCCGTGCCACGCAATGTCGACAATGCCCTGGTCCGTCACCAGCCACGCATCAAGAAAATAATCGAAGAAGTTTCGCAACCACCAGATGGCAAACACTAATCCGAGCACGCTCATGACGGTTATCATTCCCCGCGCTGGGTTCATCCACACGATAAAAACAGCAATGACTATCCACAGTGTTGGCCAGAACAATGACGTGGCACCAAACAGCCAGTGCTTGTGAACCACTCGCTTGAGTGTTTCATCATCCTCCAGGTGCTTTTTGAACAGCCACTGTGAAAGCATGCACAAAGTGTAGCGCAGACGAAGATCGCGGGCTAATGCTGTACGAACGCAT
>CAZUVN010000116.1:0-1735 GCA_964623835.1 uncultured Candidatus Peribacteria bacterium | reverse complement strand
CGAACCTCAGCCGTCGCAGTTTCGGATGGCAGCGTGACGCTGACGGCGTCGATTGATATCGCCTCAGACAGAAGCGGGGTTGGTGCAACTCCTCCTAACGAGGAAGCGATGAGCGAGAATGTTGCGGCAACTGAGAATAGTCGCATATCAGGAACGGGGAGAGGTTCCAGTAAACACATGTTCGTAGCGTTCGACCATGGTTTTTACCGAGAATTTTTTCTCCGCGGTTTTACGGCCTCCGACCGAAAGCTGCGAGCTGTGGGCTGCGAGCTGCGAGATGGCTTCAGAAAGAGCTGAAACCGAATTCGCCTTCACGACGAACGCATCCTTTCCATCTTCCAGATAATCCGCAATACCGCAGGCATCAGTCACAATCACCGGTACTCCTGCAAGCATCGCTTCGGCGGCGACCAATCCGAATGGATCATGCTCGCGTGAAGGAAGAACGAGGGCATCAAAACGGCTGTAGGCATCAGCAATAACCGGAATGCGTGGCGTGAATGTGATGCGATCATCAAGCTTTAGCGATCGACTGAGGGATTTTAGAGTGCTTTCATCGCGTCCTGTGCCGATAATTTCCAGGTGCACGTTTGTCGGTGTATCAGCCATTGCGCGGATTAATACATCAACGCCTTTTTCGTGTGATAGACGAGAGATGCAGCCGAGACGAAGAATTCCGTTTTCCGATATCCGTTTTCCGATATCCGTTTCAAGATGGACGCCATTTGCAATCGCAATAGTCTTCTTCTCATTCCATCCAAGATCGATATACATTTTTCTGCTGAGCTCCGAGACTGCGATCGTAGTCGCTTTCTGTGATTGTTTCAGCAGCAGCGAGAGCCATGGACTGTGTGATAGCCAGCGACCGATACGATCATGTTCGATCCAGACAACGTTTGTGCCCGCATCTGCGGCAATATCTGTCAGCAGCAACTTCTCGCTCAAGCTCAACATCGCAATTACATCAATCTTTTCAAAGCTCCGAAGCATTGTTTGAAGTTGCTTGCGCATCGAATTTTTTCTCCACGCAAAACTGATTGCTCCCCACTTCGTCACCGGAGGCTTACCGATATCAACTTCTGCAACGGGAATATTTCGTTTACGACATTCCGTTAGCAGCACGGGACAGCTGCCGGCAAACGCGACCGCATGACCTCGTTCGACCAATCCTTCCATCAGCCACAGCGTCTGGTTCTCGGCGCCGCCCAGGGCGCTTTCCAGCGGAAATCGGGTGAAGAGAATGCGCATTGCTCTTAGTGTAGACCAATCGAGGAACAGGGATATACTTCTTCACCATGGTGCGTCATTGGGCCGGCGGCAATCCTCCACCTGATCCGTTTGTTTCACGGGATGTTGCAGCGTTCCGTAAGTTGCCCCAAGGGGTACAGGATGCGCTCAACCGGTTTCATGGCGATGCTGCGATGCTCGAGACGGCGCTGCTTTCGTCTATCAGTCACTATCCACAGAGGGAACAACGAAGATACAGGGGGCTTATTTTCCGCTGTTTGGGTTTGACACCACGTCCCCCCAGGCGGCAGCGGGAAGACCGTATTGTTGGCGTGGTTATTATTAATCTTGAAATGCTGCGCCGCTCTGTTCAAGAGGCTCTCCAGTCTTCTAGCAGTACCCCAAATGCGGACGCCACTTCATCACTCGAGTAACTCGTGCAAATGCAGGCCTCTGCCCCTGCTTTTCGCGCCTCATCAAAATTTTCCGGTTTGTCACTGGAGCTGAC
>CAZUVN010000115.1:0-1798 GCA_964623835.1 uncultured Candidatus Peribacteria bacterium | reverse complement strand
GCGTCTCACCCTCTTTTTTGAGCTCAAAAAGCCGTAAAACTGCTTGCATACAGAACTTTACATCCGTATACTCGCCGTAGAGTCATTTGATATCTGCACTATTTCGATTGTATCGGAATGGTGGTCTTTCCATCACCGTTTTACCCCACATCACCATGAGAGCATCGTTCATCGCCGCCATTAACCAGATCTGTTCCGAGAAAAACGTCTCGCCCGATCAGGTCATCGAAGCCGTCAAACAGGCAATCGCCACCGCGTACCGCAAAGATTACGGTAACAAAGAAATGGATATCCGCGTGGAGCTGGAAGAGGGATTGGAAATGCCGAAGATTCTGCTGGTGAAAGAAGTAGTGGAGGAAGTCGAAAATGAGAACTTCGAAATCAGCCTTGCTGATGCCAAGCGCATTCAGCGCGACATTGAAGTCGGTGATGAAATCACCATCGACGTAACGCCGGACGAGTACGGACGCATTGCCGCACAGGCCGCCAAGCAGGTGATTCTGCAGAAGTTGCAGGAAGCTGAGCGTCAGAGCTTGTTTGAGAAATTTAAAGATCGCGAGAGCGAACTATTGACTGCAACGGTCACCAAGACCGATCCGAACTGGGTCACATTGGAAATTGAAGGTATGACCGTGTCACTGCCATGGAGAGAGCAGATTCCCGGCGAGCACTACTACACCGGTAAGCGCATTCGCGTGTACTTGGAAAAAGTGGAGCTGACCGGCAAAGGTCCACAGCTCAAAATTTCCCGCACGCACCCCGAGCTTGTCCGCAAACTGCTGGAACTGGAAATCCCCGAAGTCCGCAACGGAGATGTGGAAGTCCGCGGCATCGCACGCGATGCAGGTTTCCGCAGCAAGGTCGCGGTGAAGAGCAAAGACCCCCGCATCGATCCGATCGGTGCCTGTGTCGGTCAGAAGGGTGTCCGTATTCAGGCAGTGATGGAAGAGATTAACGGAGAGCGCGTGGACATGCTTGAGTGGAACGACGATGCAATCAAACTGATTTCGACCGCGTTGCAGCCGGCTAGCATTTCCGCCGTTATCATTGTGAACGATGATGAGCACTTTGACGCCGAAGGTCGCCGCATCAAGAAGCGCGCTGCGGTGTTCGTCGAAGAAGCACAGCGCCCGATGGCGATTGGTAAGAAGGGTCAGAACATCCGCCTTGCAACAGACCTGACCGGCTTTGAGCTCGATATGTACAACTACGAAGAGCTGCCGGCATTCAAGGCCAAACTTGCACAGCTGCGTGGTGAAGAAGTGGTCGTGCACGAAAACTTGGATGCAGGCGAAGATTCCGAAGAAGCCACAGAAGCAGTCGCCGAACGCTCCGAACACGAGAAGCAGGAACTGGTGATGGAAACCGATCCCGCTCCGGCATCGGAGGAAGGTGAAGGTTCAATTACGCCTGACGAAGGACAGCCTCTGGCAGGAGAAGGGGCGGTGGCGGCCTAAAGGCACTTGCGCGAGATTTTAACGTTCGATGAATCGGTTCGGGTTGAGGCGGCGCCTCGCCCCAACCGTATTCGAACGTGCAACCGATTGATGCGCACATCTGACGAATCTCGCCGGATGCGCGCAAGACATCTTGCGAGACCATGCCGCTCAGCGTTCCGTACCGGATTGGATCGAATGCATCTGCATAGACAACGATGCCGGTCTCCGAACGACGCACCTCTCCTCGTATCCGTGCATGCAATAAAACTGATGCGATTTTTGCCGGAACACCTCTGATGCGCTGAGCAAGCCGAATGCTGATGACGGTTTCCTCAGCCAGAATCGGATGAGGGAGGATC
>CAZUVN010000114.1:0-1899 GCA_964623835.1 uncultured Candidatus Peribacteria bacterium | reverse complement strand
ATGACATCCGCGAAATTCAACAGCGCGTCAACGAAACCGGCGATCTTCCCAATCGTGTCTGCATCATCAGAGGCATTGAACGCATGCAAGACGGCGCAGCAAATGCATTTCTTAAGACACTCGAAGAGCCGCCTGCGGGTCGCGTCTTTATTCTCACGGCCGATTCGACATCGGACGTCCTATCAACCATCATTTCCCGATCTCGCGTGATGCATTTTGAGCGTGTGGGTGATCGCGACGTGCAGGCATTGCTCGGCGATCTCGACCAGCCCGATGCATCGTTCATCACGCACATTGCGCAGGGCGCACCGGGTCTTGCTCTCACCCTTCGCGATGATCCGGATTTGCTCCGTGCCGAACGCCTACTGCACACACAGGCCATTGCATTCTGGGAATCGCAGTCGCTCCACGAGCGCCTTCAAAATACCAAGCCGCTGCTGGAACGCGGCAATGACGCGAACAGATTCTTGTTTCACCTGGCGCTTGCTCTACGGCAAAAACCCGATGCCACACGTGAGGGTGAGCGCTCACTCCAGCAGCTGACAGAAGCGCTGATGACCAATGCAAGCAGGGGGTTGATCACGCAGCGATTTGCGATGGCAGCCTAGGGCGTCTCAATCACCTGTCGTTCGATCTTGGCACCAACAGCGCGAAGACGCTCATCGAGCCGCTCGTAGCCGCGCTCGATGTATTTTACGTCGGTAATCGTCGTCACACCCTCGGCGCAGAGCCCAGCAAGCACCATAGCGGCACCGGCACGGATATCGTTGGAGGCGACCAGGCGACCTCTCAGCGGAGTAGGGCCGATTACCAGTGCTTCGTGCGAATTGAGAATCTCGATCTGCGCATTCATCTTCTCCAATTCGTACAAATACCCCAAGCGTCCGTCGAACAATGTTTCAAAGACGCGGCTGACGCCTTTCGCTTGTGTCATCAACACGCCCATCGGTGCCTGCAGATCGGTGGGGAAGCCCGGGAAAATATTCGTCTGCAACTTGAACGCACTGAGGAATGACAGCTCACCGTCCACAAACAACGTCTTGTCCTCCGCGGTGTATTTCCAGATGCCGCCGGCACGGCGGATGACATCCAAGAACATGGTCAGATGACTGATATCAACATCTTTGATGCGCAGTTTTCCGCGAGTCACAAGCGCAGCGATCACAAAGCATCCTGCTTCCAGATAATCGAACGGTACGCGGTGCTCGACCGCGTGCAAATTCGGATTTCCTTCGATGGTCATGGTGTGCGTGCCAATGCCGTCGACTTTTGCACCCATTGCGACAGCCATGCGTGCGCATTCCTGGACGTGCGGTTCGGCAGCGGCAATCTCGATGGTCGTTTTGCCGGTAATGAGCGATGCAGCCCAGAGAGCGTTCTCGGTGGCCGTTACGGAGAATTCCGGAAGAATGATATGTGACGGCTTCAGCTGTCCCTGTAGGTGCAACACTTCTCCTGTACTCATGTTCTGTGCGCCCATTTGTTCCAGTGCCAAAATATGAGCCTCGACCGGACGACCCTTACCCAATACACAACCGCCGGGATAACTCATCTCCACCACACCGAAGCGGGCGAGGAGTGGCCCCAGCAACACAATGGATCCGCGCAGCTTGCTAACCAGATCATGCGGAATCGGCTTGCTCTGGAGGTTTGTCGTATTGATGCGAACGGTGCCGTCGACGAATGATGTCTGTGCCCCCAGGAATTCTAGGATTGAGAGCATAATGTCGACGTCGCGGAGCCGCGGAACGTTGGTCAGCACCGTTTCTCCAGCTACCAGCACGGAGCCGGCAATCATTGGCAATGCGGCGTTTTTCGAGCCTCCAACAGTAATTTCTCCCTGAAGAGGGGTCCCACCGATAATTTGATAGCGAATATCCATAGGAAAATCAGTATAGC
>CAZUVN010000113.1:0-1923 GCA_964623835.1 uncultured Candidatus Peribacteria bacterium | reverse complement strand
CCTTGCCGATATCTTCAGCTTTGAGCAATCCTTTCTCGATGAGTGCGCGCTCGGCCTTCTCTTTCAAGCGCGCATCAATACGCGCAAGTTCACCCTGCAGTTTCAGCACCTGCTGATGCACATCTTCCATAATCGCGACAATCTCCGTGAGAGCCTCAGTACTTTTTTCGATGGCAACAGCCGCGGTCGCACGTTGACCGCTTGCCTGCGCGTATTCATGCAGAATTGCCGCACGATCCGTCTCGGCTTTATCGAGACGCGCGAAGGCCTTATCCGCAGCACTAAGATCACGCAGTAATCGCGTCTGTGCACTCTCGAGTACCGCATCCGTTGTCTCACCGGTTGCAACGCGGAACGCCGTACGCAGCACAATCATACGAGGATCAAACGGATCACCCGCCTGACGGACTGATCGATCGCGGAACAGGCGCGAGAGACGACGTTTCTCGGTCTCAACCATCACCTTTACTTGATCACGGGATGCAAAATTCACCCCGTACTTCTCGCCGATTGTTGCAATAATCCGGCGCTCTTTCACCACCGCACGACGCAGTTCGAGCTTCTGACGCTCCAGCGACTGCATGCGTGTTTCTGCTTCACGAATAATCTTTTCATTCTTAGTCTTGGACGACTGCAAATAGCTGCGAGCCTGATACGTTCCGGCAGCCGAACCGATTGCCTCCTGCAAATGCTCCTGTGCTTCGAATTTCTCATCCAGGGAGATAAGCGCGAAGGTCGCGGGTGGAATGAGCACCGCGAACAGCAGCAGGCAGGTGAGGATCCGGTTAAGGGTGTGCATTTCGCTTTATTATAGCAGAAAAACAGCATTCTGATAAGACCGGGAATGTGCTACTATCCCTGCCAATGATCGCACTGCTTCGGGGCATCATGGGCAAACGGACACCGGGAGAAGTGATTGCCGATGTGCATGGAGTGGGATATCTGGTCGCTATTCCCCTCTCGGACTGGGACAATCTGCACGATGGACAGGAGGCCGTGCTACATATTTCGACGTACGTCCGCGAAGACCGATTCGATCTTTACGGATTTTCCGATGAACAAGGTCGTGAATTATTTGAAAAGCTGACTGCCATTTCCGGCATTGGACCTCGGACAGGACTTGAGTTATGCGGTGTCCCGCGAGCCATTTTGGCGCAGGCGGTGTACGAGAAAAATCCATCGATTCTGATGACCGTAAAAGGCATCGGGCGAAAATCTGCCGAGAAATTACTGGTGGAACTGACGGCATTGATGGAGAAGTCACCGGAACTCTTTACTGGCAAAGGCGAGTCGACTATTGGTGCACGGTTTGATCGCGATACCGTCGCAGCCCTCAGCCAACTTGGCTTCGCATCCGATGATATTCTGCGTGTACTTGAAGCACTGCCGAACGATCTAACAACAACCGAAGAACGTGTCACTGCAGCATTAAGAAGTTTATAACCATCAACCCATCATGCTTACCGTCGACATCTCCGGCGCACTCGGTAAAACCATTACCCCCTCAATGGGCATTGCCGACCAGGACTTAACCGGCATCCGCACGTCGATGCGACGCTTTACGCAGGAATGGAACGAGGAATGTCAGAAAGGCGGGCACTCGTGGACGCAGGATATCTACAATGAAACGACCATCAACATGGTTCAGGAGATCGCCAAGCGCGTGAAAAAAGATCGCATCCAAACAATCGTATGGATCGGTATCGGTGGATCGGGCTTGGGCCCCAAGGTGATTCAGGAAGTCTTTGAGACGCCGCACACCGTCGAGTTCGTGATCATCGATACGATCGACCCTGCAGCACTGCAGGTCTATCTGGAAATCATCGACTGGAAAAACGCACTCGTCGTGGTTGCAAGCAAGTCCGGCGAAACACTCGAAACAATCAGCGCGTTTTTGCTCTACTGGCAGGCACTGCGTCAGGC
>CAZUVN010000112.1:0-1964 GCA_964623835.1 uncultured Candidatus Peribacteria bacterium | reverse complement strand
ACCGAGAAAGGATTCGAAGAAGTACATCACATCGAGCAGGCACTGCGGGCACATGCAATCTACCAGCGTGATGTCGATTACGTCGTATCGCCCGAAGGGCAGATTGTGATTGTCGATGAATTCACCGGACGCCTAATGCCCGGCCGCCGCTATGGTCACGGTCTCCATCAGGCCATTGAGGCGAAGGAGGGGGTAGAAGTACAGCGCGAATCAAAGACACTCGCGACCATCACCTTCCAGAACTACTTCCGTCTCTACAAGAAACTGGCCGGTATGACCGGAACAGCCAAGACCGAAGAAGAGGAATTCGAATCGATCTACAAACTGCGGACGATCGTGATTCCCACGCACCGCCCGATGATCCGTAACGATCAGCCCGATGCCATTTACCGCACCACGAGTGCGAAATTCAAAGCGGTTGCGCAGTACGCCAAGGAGCGCCACGCCAAAGGCCAGCCGGTGCTCATTGGAACGACATCGATCGAGAAATCGGAAGTCCTCGCAATGTTGCTCGAAAAAGAAGGTGTTCCCCACAACGTGCTCAATGCCAAGCATCACGAGCAGGAAGCGGATATTGTCGCGAACGCGGGTCAGAAGGGATCGGTGACGATTGCGACGAACATGGCCGGACGCGGAACAGATATCAAACTTGGTGAAGGCATCGCCGCACTTGGAGGCCTCTGCATTCTTGGTACCGAACGTCATGAATCCCGCCGCATCGATAACCAGCTCCGTGGTCGTTCGGGACGTCAGGGTGACCCAGGTGAGACGCAGTTCTTCGTTTCCATGGAGGATGATCTCATGCGTCTTTTTGGTGGAGACCGTCTGAAGTCGATGATGGAGCGTCTGAATGTGCCGGAAGATGTCCCCCTCCAGAATGGCATGGTGTCCCGCTCCATCGAAGGTGCGCAGAAGCGCGTGGAGGGTCATCACTTCGACATGCGTAAGCACGTCCTCCAGTACGACGACGTGATGAACAAGCATCGCGATATTATCTACAAGAGACGGCAGAAGATTCTTGATAAACTTGCTGAACAGGAGTCAGGAGTCAGCTCTCAGCTTTCAGATTCTGATCAGAAGAAATCTGAGAGTTCTCTGCACCAAGACATACTGGAAGCGATCACCCGCGAGGCTCGCGATGTTGTCTTCACGCATGCGACAGGCACCGATAGTGATGAATGGAATCGTAAAGAAATGACCGAGACACTTGCAACGTTGCATCCGCAGTTCCGCGAGATGTTCAGCGAAGAGCAGCTCAAAAAAACCGATGATGCCGATGTGCTCGCACAGACTATTGGCGAGCAGATCATCGCCTTCTACGAAGAGAAGTGTGCACAGCATCAGGCCGATGTCGCGGCGACTGCTGAGCGTGTTGTGACACTGCGCTCCATCGACACGCACTGGATGGATCATATCGACGATATGTCGCACTTGCGTGAGCAGGTGGCGTTCGCTGGTTACGCTCAGCGTGATCCAGTGATTGAATATCAGGACCGTGCATTCCAGAAGTTCCGCGCGTTGCTGCGGACCATCGACAGCGTCATTGTCCGCACATTGCTCCAGATCGACTTTGCGCAGTTCGCTCCGCGCCAGATTCTGCAGCAGGCTGAGGAAGGCCTTCAGAACCTCCAGACGAACGAAGCGCAGATCTCCGGCGAGTTAGAGCAGACCGGTGTGAATGCACGCAATATGGCGAATTCACAAGGGGCGTTGGCAGATGCAATGAGACGGCAAGCGAATAGCGGACAGCCACAAAAGGTCGGCCTGCCAGCCGAAGCGCGCAGCGCGAAGGTGGGACGAAATGACCCCTGTCCCTGTGGATCAGGGAAGAAGTACAAGAAGTGTCACGGGGTGAATGAGTAGTTGACTGTTTAAAAATTGATTATAAAATAATCAATATCAGTTCGGTTCGTTCCTTCACTCTGTTCGTAGAAAGTTGAGGTTCACGTGGTCAAAGCAGTGTC
>CAZUVN010000111.1:0-1977 GCA_964623835.1 uncultured Candidatus Peribacteria bacterium | reverse complement strand
GGAGTAGTCGATACGCGACCGATGGTACGTATCGAGGAACTTCTCAATTTTCTGCCGATCGAAGATTTCCCAGTACAAATCGGGCGCCGAGAGAATGCTGTCGTGCACGTAGTCTTGTAACTCACCGCGGAACCAATCATCCAGAGGCAAACGAAATCCCCGCTTTTTTCCGTTCAGCACTTCTTCCGGCAAATCATCTTTCAGCATGTCTTTCATAATCCATTTTCCGACTTTACCGTGCAGCTTGTGCGCGACTGGGATCTGCGCTGTCAGCTCCATCAAGGTGTGATCTAAAAATGGCGAGCGTGCTTCCAGCGCATGGGCCATGGTTCCCAAATCCACTTTCGGCAGCAGGTCTTCGGCAAGATAGGTCTCGAGGTCCATCGACATAGCTTGATGAACGGAATCGGTTGCACGAGCTCGCGCATCTTTTGTGCGATCGGCGTACCAAACATCTGTCCGTGTTGAGCCGTTGAAGTTGTCACGATAGATGGAAGCTTTCTCCTCTTCGGTAAAGAAGCTGATGTACTGCAAATACCGCTGTGCGAAGGGCTGATGCAGTGATGATGCAAAGCGCAGACCACGGTAACTCAACGTGTCATTGCGCAGTGCATGCAACAGCGATGCTCCTCCACGCGCGACAATCGACGGCAGCCACTGAATCTTTTCTGCAAATTGCACAATGGGATACCGCACGTATCCCGCAAAGTTCTCATCTCCTCCATCACCGTTTAATGCGACGGTCACATCTTTGCGAGTTTCGCGTGCGACCAGATACGTCGGGATAGAAGAGGGATCGGCGTATGGCTCTTCGTAGGTGTGTACGAGTTCCGGAAGCAGATGGACGATATCGGGCTCAAGGACTATTGGATGATGATCGGTCTTGTAACGATCTGCTACTAACTGTGCGAGCGGGAGTTCATTGCGCGCCTGACTTTTGGATCCGATCGAAAATGTTTTGACCGAATGACTGCCGATGCGACTCATAGCCGCAACCACCGCGCCGGAGTCGACACCACCAGAGAGGAATGCACCAACCGGCACATCGGCGACCATGCGAAGGCGGACCGATTCTTCGAACACCGCACGAATGCGCTCCTGCCACTCCGGCACAGAGACGCGTTCGTCGGGTTGATACTGCAACTCCCAGTAACGCTCGATCTTCTGGTCTCCTGTTTTTAGATCAATCGTCATTGTGTGCGCTGCGGGCAATTTGTGAATGCCGATGAATCCTGTCAGTGGTGCAGGCAAGTACATCAACGTTAAAAAATGATGAATCGCCTCACGATCAATTTCCTTTGGACACTCGGGCAACGTGCGCAGCGCTTTTAATTCGGATGCGAATGCCAAGACCCCCTTTTCAAAGAAATATTTGATCGGCTTTTTTCCCAAGCGATCGCGAGCAATGAAGACCGTGTTCTTTTTTCGATCATGAATTGCGAATGCAAACATTCCGCGCAGCATTGGGACACACGCGGAGCCGTGCACTTCATAGAGTTTGAGCAACACTTCCGTATCGCAATGACTGCGGAACTGATGACCGGCAGCTTCAAGCTGTGCACGAAGCTCAGCGAAGTTATAAATTTCTCCGTTAAAGGTGATGACCGTTTCTTTGTCATCGCTGAACATCGGCTGGGCGCCGGCAGGTGTGAGGTCAAGAATCGCAAGACGGCGATGACCGAATCCGACGTTCTCGTGAATGTATGTTCCGCGTCCATCTGGTCCACGGTGAGACACACTATCGGTCAGCCGATCAAGTTGTCCTTGATCAACCGTTTGATTATCGAGCCGAATGATGCCTGCAATACCGCACATGACGATGATTGTACTGCATTTTCTGATTGTTCATCAGATCGAGTCAGCTCGCCAGCGAAAGGAAGATGGCGAAGCAGCGTCTCTTCGCGTACTCTCCGCCCATGCAGGAAAAGCACCCACAATGGGAGTGGCAGTGGCACCAGTTCTACGATGACAACCAGT
>CAZUVN010000110.1:0-2035 GCA_964623835.1 uncultured Candidatus Peribacteria bacterium | reverse complement strand
TCGAAGTGCAGCAATGGACGGTGTCGATGGTTCGGAAAACCGAGGCAATGCGGCAGCAGAAGCAGACGATCAAACTGCAGTTGCCTCGTGGCCTCAAGCGGCGGCTCAAGCTCAATGACGATACGGTGATGCTGACGGTTAACGGGTCGGTGTTACTTTCGTCCAACGAACGGACTGAGCCGCTCTGCGCCTTGCAGAGTATGTGAATTCCAGTGGGCAGGGGAATTCCCGAAAAGACCGCCGTGCACATGCGGTCTTTTCGACATGAATCGACCATTTTCTAGGCATTACGCTGAAGTCGCCGTGCTGCTTGGCGGGCAAGTTTCCCCGCTTCTTTACGAGACCATCGCGGCGTTTCGCGGGTAAACGAAGCAATCCGCTTTTGCATGGCAACACCGGAGAGGTGATAGGTGGTCGAGTGCAACTTCGCAAGGTTCGATGGTGTAAGGGCTGCGTTTGGCATGAGGAGAGAGGGAATGTGATACGCCCTTTTTGACGGATAGGAGCAGGCCGTCTGTCGGAATCGATGTAGACATGCATACATTTATTGTTCTGCTAAACAATTCCCTGGGCATTCTTCCAGCTCCCGCCGGCTGTTTTTGCCTATTCTGTAGGAAAAAGCGCTTGCATCGGTCTTCTGTCTTCTGTACAGTCTGCCCACTTTTCCCGACTTTTTCGTGTACGTTGTTGTAGATATCGCCGGCTTCCAGGAGAAAGTCTCCGTAGGAGACAAGCTCCATATTCCTCTTCAGGAGGCAAAAGAGGGCGATAAGCTGACATTTGGCACGGTCCTGATGGTATCCAAAGATGGCGACGTTTCCATTGGAACGCCGTCCGTTGACGGTGCCTCGGTCGAGGTAAAGGTCTTGAAGCACGGTCGCGATCCAAAGATCCGCGTGTTCAAGCACAAGCGCCGCAAGCGTTACATGCGTTTGAAGGGTCACCGCCAGGGATTCACGGAGATTGAGGTGACAGGTATTAAGGCGTAAGGACGACGAAAGCAATCGAAGTAATCGAGGATTGTTTCTTTGATTGCTTAGATTTCCTCGATTTCTTTCCGCAGTCGTTTCATTGCCTCCAACGTCACACCCAAATTCTGCATGCACGCAATCGTCTCGGCAGATCGTTCGCCGGCTCGAAACAGATGTGAGAGGTAGCTGAGTGAATGCTTGCGACTTAACTCAGAGGGTGAGTCTGTATCAATGGGGGAATGATCGTGAATATACTTCGCGTTATGAATGCGGATTTCCGTTCCATCGACACGATAGAGTTTGCCGTGCCGCGCTTCGCGCATCGGGAGAACGCAATCGAACAGATCGATTCCGCGCTTCACCGCTTCGCGATGTTGTGAGACGCGGCCGACACCCATCAGGTATCGCGGCTTGTCTTCCGGTAGGACTGGACAGACATAATCGAGGACGCTGAACATTTCATCTTCAGTTTCACCAACTGCGAGTCCGCCGACTGCATACCCATCAAAGCCGATGGCGATTAATTCCTCCGCGCACTTCTTGCGGAGATCTTGTTCGAGTCCACCTTGGACGATTCCAAACAGAAGAGGGGAGGTAACCGAGGATGAATTCTTTTCTTTCTTTGATTTCTTCGATTGCTTTAACTCGTCATGCCACTTCTTGCATTCCTTCGCCCATCGAATTGTCCTATCAACCGCTTCAATCTGTTTCTGGCGCGGCGCAGTTGATGGCGGGCATTCGTCAAAGCACATGATGATATCACTGCCGAGTTTATGCTGAATGCGCATTGCTTCTTCGGGTCCAAGAAAGTGTTTGCTTCCATCGATGTGCGATTGAAACTCGACGCCGTGCTCTTTCATCTTCCGTATTCCTTCCAGTGAAAAAACTTGGAACCCGCCTGAGTCTGTCAAAATCGGTCCGCTCCATCCGATAAACGTATGCAATCCTCCGGCTTCTTCCACTACATCTTCTCCCGGTTGAAGGTGGAGATGATACGTGTTGCACAGAAGAACATCGGAGCCGAGTGTCGTCAGATCATCTAGCAGTATGCCGCGCATGGCTCC
>CAZUVN010000109.1:0-2077 GCA_964623835.1 uncultured Candidatus Peribacteria bacterium | reverse complement strand
TGGCTCCCCGACTTGGATTCGAACCAAGAACCCTCTCGTTAACAGCGAGATGCTCTACCATTGAGCTATCGGGGAACGAAGCACGAAAGGCAACCCTCCGGGTTTCCTTCCGTGAACCATCCTTCCGGCAAGGAACGGCTCCAGCACGGGAGACCCGTGCTTCGCCGAATTCGTCAGAAAGATCGTGGGGCGATTATACGCATCCATTTGTTCTTTGCCAGTCTATTTAGGCTTCAAATCAGGCAATTCTCGTGGTCGCACTTCTTGCGACTGTCAGCGATGCGTTTGTAGATCCGTCGGCCAACCGGCGCGACGCCGGGAATCCAGAGCAGGGGAGTAAGGGGCCAGAGAGGAGGAAGGCGCTTGGTCATGTAGCGGAAGGCATCGAATCCGGTCAGATAGCGAACCTGTCCTGAGCCCGTCGAAGGATTGGACAGCTTGATATGCATCGACTTATCGAGGCTTCGCTCGGTGATATCGGGCGCAAAGGCCTTGCGATCATCGACCACGCGGAAATCGACCGCTTTAAGTGTGTTCAGCCAGTCGCAGAGCGAGAGGACAAACATCGAGCGGAGACACAGGCCGCAATGACCGTCATAGAGAACAATTATATTGTTCATGTTTGAGCCCTTCTTTTTGCGCTTTTTAATGAATACATTTTTTAACCATTGAAGATCATCTTCTCGGAGTAATCCGATGTACGCGACGAACACCGCGAGTGAGAATACGCCGGCATCAAGTAGGACATAAATCGCTCCATGGAAGAAGATGCCGCCAATCATCAACATTCGGCGTAAAGGAATATGTGGAATGGGACGTGGGAAGAAGAGATCGGTCAGCCATCGCGGAACGAGCAGCAAGACCCACGCTGCTTGCCAGAGCAAAGCGGCGTAATCGGTAACAGCGGAGAGCGGAATCAGCGGACGCATAAGGGTGGGGCTCCATCGGGCGAATGCCGGGTGATGCAACGTCGTTTGAATGGCGGTGCCGTTCATCCACATGGTTCCAAGCAGTTTCGTCCATGTTGACGTCGCATAGATCACAATCAATTGCCACAGCAGCAGGCGCCACGGCCAGATGGGCATGGTCACGGGCGGCAGAAAGGCCTTCTGTTTTTTCCAGTGCGTCCATTGGGTTCGCGCCCTATCAAGACTGAATGCGTGAATACCCGGGCTGATCATCAGAATAAAACCAAGACTTCGAAGCAGCGTGTCACCTCCTCCCAGAACCAGGGTGTTACGTTCATGAAAGGAGAAGAGCAGCAGAACGCTCGCTATAGTTGCAATACGCGTCTTCAATCCAATCATCGTGCAGAAGAGCAGTACGCAGAGCACAAGATACAGACAGAAAACCGAGAGTGGCTGGTCGACCGTGTCGAGTATGGTGAAGCGGAAGACGCTGCGCACGTGCATCGTTTCCAGCCAGTGAGGCAAGATACCGGCCTCGCTGTAGTAATAGACGACATCATTCCACTGAAAGAGGAGATACAGCAGAGCGATTGCAGCCCAAGCACTTCGCATCATGCCAAATGCAGTCGCATCAATGCGCCGGAAGAAAAAGCCGTCGATCATCTTCAAAATATTCACGGGCATGTGGACGTAAAGCCGATACGTTCGGTGATATCCGGTTGCCATGTCGCCCACCAGGCAGCAGTCTGCGGTTCGGTAAGATACGGAAGCACGTAGACTTCATACACCAACCGAATAGGTGTTCCAGAAGACAGGTTGTATTCGCTGCAGAGCAGATGCATGAATCGTCCCGCAAACGGTGCGCGATTATCGTCAAACTCATTCAGAAGATTGCCGGTCATTTTAATGCGTATCGCATGACGGAAGAACGAATAGCCGTCCGGGGCAAATGTGACCAACTCGCGCCAGTCCTCGGATTCCCGAACGTCGATGCGGTAACTTGTCACGCGTCGCATCGGATCGGGCGAAAAGATATCCCACAGCTGCCACTGACTGGTGGTATACATATAAGGCGTCACAAGCGGAATGAGTTTTGCCTTAGCAAGTTTAGCAATGTCACTTTTGGAATCGCGTGGCGTGCTGTACACCGCAACGGCAAACATGTGCCA
>CAZUVN010000108.1:0-2122 GCA_964623835.1 uncultured Candidatus Peribacteria bacterium | reverse complement strand
ATCCAGGTGCATTTATCTTGAAGATGCGCAGTGAAGAGTGGATGCAGGAAGCGAGCGCATTCGTGCGGAATTTCGGCATTGAGTGCGGAAATTACTGGAAGAACAGTGCTATCATGCTGCCCGTTCACCAGCGTCTGACACAGGCCCACCTCGACTACATTGCAGGTGCGGTTCTGGCCACCGAGCGCGAATGGTGCGGCGTCCCCCACTCCTCATGATCCGCGAGAACATCAACATCGGCCAGAATGTGAATGTGACTGAAGGCGTGTCGCTGAACAACATCACAACCGGCGACAACGGCAAAATTCGCGATCACTCCATCCTTTTTGGGAGCAAAGAAAAGCCGCTAACCATCGGCAACGATTTCTTCGTCGGCACCTTCTGCTACCTCAACGGCATTGCCGGGTTAACGATTGGTGACCGAGTGACAATTGCTCACGGAACGAAAATCTTCACCGACTCCGGCCCTAATACCAGTCCGTGGCTGCAGCAGCATTATCCCATTACTGCTGGAGCGGTAAGTATTGGAGACGACGTTTGGATTGGTGCAGGCGCGATGATTCTGCCCGGCGTAAAGATTGGCAATAAGTGTGTGATTGGCGCTGGCAGTATGGTGAAGGACGACGTGCCGGATTATGCAGTCGTCGCAGGGTCGCCCGCTAAAGTGATTAAAATGCTTTCCTAATGCGCATCCCTTTTCTCGATCTGCAGGCACAGTACCGTTCTCTGAAGCCGGAGATTGATGTTGCTATGCAGCGAGTGCTCGATGAATCGTCCTATGTGCTTGGCCCCGCCGTTGAAGCATTTGAGAAGGCGTTTGCGAGGTATTGCGAGGCCGATCACTGTGTCGGCGTAAATTCGGGCACGTCAGCATTGGCATTGCTCATGCAGGCGCATGGTATTGGACCCGGCGACGAAGTGATTACCGTTGCGAACTCGTTCTTCGCATCGGCAGAAGCAATCAGCGAAATTGGCGCAACACCGGTCCTCGTCGACTGTCGTGCGGATGACGGACTGATGGACGCAAGCTTAATTGGCGCAGCGATGACCGATCGAACGAAAGCGATTCTTCCCGTGCATCTATACGGCCAGTGCGCCGACATGGACGCAATAAATGCCGTTGCCAAGACCCGCAAATTGCTCGTGTTTGAGGATGCGTGCCAGGCCCATGGAGCTCTCTACAAAGGCAAGAAGGCAGGGTCACTTGGTGATGGCGCAGCATTCAGTTTCTACCCAGGAAAGAACTTAGGAGCCTACGGTGAAGCAGGCGCCGTTACCACTAATGATTCAAAGATTGCGGAGAAGATCCGGATGCTGCGCGCGCATGGCTCGGCTATCCGCTATTCGCACGACATGATTGGATGGAATGAGCGGATGGATGGATTACAGGGTGCGGTGCTCGGCATAAAACTCAAACATCTTGATGCGTGGAATGCCCAGCGTCGCCGTCATGTAGCAACCTACCGTTCAATGCTACCGGATACGGTGAGCATGATGACGGAGCAGGCCTACGGAGAAAGCGCGTATCATCTTCTGGTCATCCGCAGCCCGCATCGTGATGCACTGCGAAAGCACTTAGCGGATAACGGCATTGAAGCGCTGATTCACTACCCGATTCCGATTCACCTTCAGCCTGCCTATCTCAACCGCTGGAAGCAGGGCGATTTCCCGGTATCAGAAAAATTAGTCGGTGAAATTCTGTCGCTTCCCCTGTATCCCGAACTTACAGAACAGCAGATAGCTGATGTATGCGAAGCGATCAAAACGTTCAGCGCCTGAGGCACTTACGGTCGCGGCATCGTCCGCCAAATCAGAAGCCATCCGTAACGCAGATGCTCGTACTCAAACCAGAGCGGTGCGCGTGGGCCTTTTTTAGGGAGCAGACGAAGAACAACCATCAGCACTGGGCGACGTGCGAGAGAGAAGAGATTGCGGAGGAAAATCCACCGGAACCATCGGCTAAAACTCGTGCCTTTGTTTGCGCGCACTTCAATGCGAAGAGAGCGATCGTACTTCTTACGCATCTGTGCGGCCGTCGGCATGGGCACAATGATATTGGCATTTAAGTAGCCTATGGGCGCCCCGGGAATGATATCGAGACGTTCGTGTACGGGCTTAATGC
>CAZUVN010000107.1:0-2124 GCA_964623835.1 uncultured Candidatus Peribacteria bacterium | reverse complement strand
TTATCCTTTGCGGCGGCCAGGGAACGCGTTTGCGTGAGGAGACGGAATTCAAACCCAAACCGATGGTGATGGTTGGTGGAAAGCCGATTCTTTGGCACATCATGAAATCCTACGCGCACTACGGACTGAAAGATTTTATTCTGTGTCTGGGCTACAAGGGCGACATGATCAAAGAATATTTTTTAAATTATCAGGCGATGAACAACGACTTCACGATTCAACTCGGTCATCATCGCGAGATCGAAAGTCACGGTGCACACGGAGAGGAGGATTTCCGGGTCACACTGGCAAACACCGGTGAGACAAACATGACGGGCTCCCGTGTGAAGCAGATTGAGAAGTACGTTGATGATGACTTGGTCTGCATCACCTATGGCGACGGCCTGAGCGATGTTGATATCGGACAGCTGATTACATTCCACAAAGCACACGGGAAAATTGGAACGGTCACGTCTGTCCGTCCGCAATCGCGTTATGGCGTGCTGGAGGTAGGGGATACCGGTGAGGTGAAGAACTTTGCCGAGAAGCCGCAGACAGAAGGATGGATCTCGACGGGTATCTTCGTCTTCAACAAGAACTTCTTCGATTACCTCTCGTTGGATCCGGCATGCATTATGGAGCAGGAGCCGCTGCAGAAGCTTGCGCGCGATGGTCAGCTGATGGCCTTCCGCCACGAAGGATTCTTCTACGCGATGGATACGTACCGCGAGGCGCTCAAATTGAACGAACATTGGGATAACAACGATGCGCCCTGGGCACCATGGCGTTCTTCCCCTGTGCACGCATGAGTCAGTCACTCTGGCAGGATAGGCGTGTGTTTGTCACCGGGGCCTTCGGCTTGGTGGGCTCCACGACGGTCTCCATGCTCAAAGCGCTTGGAGCCGATATTGTGGTGCTTCGCCGTGATATTGTTCCGCAGTCAGAGTTAATGCAATCGGATGTCTTTAAGCAGATTATTACCGTTGATGGAGACATTTGTGATCAGCCCTTAATGGAGAGGATTTTGGGGGAGTATGAGATACGTACCGTCATTCACCTGGCCGCACAGGCAATTGTCGGCGTTGCGAACCGCAATCCGGTTGGGACCTTCGAGAGCAACATCCGTGGGACATGGAGTCTCCTGGAGGCCTGCAGAAGGTCTCCATTGGTGGAGGAGATTGTCGTCGCCTCTTCGGATAAAGCCTATGGCGACCAGCCGATGCTGCCCTACACCGAGGACATGCCGCTTCTCGCCAAGCATCCGTACGATGTATCGAAGGCATGTACCGATATGATCGCCCAAAGTTATGCAGCGGACTTCGGTCTGAATATCACCATCTCCCGCTGTGGCAACTTCTACGGTCCTGGAGACCTGAACTGGAACCGCATTGTGCCAGGGACTATTCGCTCAGTGTTGCGGGGGAATCAGCCAACTATCCGCTCCGATGGATCGTTTGTACGCGACTACTTCTACGTTGAGGATGGAGCGCAGGCCTACATCACATTGGCCGAAAAAATGCATGGCCACACAAAACTCCGCGGCGAAGTCTTTAACTTCTCGACCGAAGAACCGCTGACGGTGCTGGAGCTGACGAAAAAAATATTAGATCTGATGGGATCGGACATGCAGCCGATCGTTCTGAACGAAACGAGCGGAGAAATTCTCAAGCAGCATTTGAGTGCGAAGAAAGCCCGCGACGTACTGGGTTGGTCCCCACGTTTATCACTTGATGAAGGACTGAAGCGCACCATCGATTGGTACACGCATTTCCTCAACGCCTAAAGATGTCGGCTATTTCCAGCTGCCGATCGTGTCAGTCTGCCGAGCTCGTATCGGTACTCGATTTAGGAAGTACGCCACTGGCAAACGCATTGCTGAAAGCCGATCAACTGAACGAACCAGAAGAACGGTATCCATTGCATCTTTTGTGGTGTCCGCAGTGCACGCTTTTGCAAATTTCCGAGAATGTCCCTGCCGCAAAACTCTTCGCCCATTACTTCTACCGCTCATCGTTCTCTGACGCTTTTTTGGCGCACTGCAAACAACTCGCTGATCGATTGATTCATGAACGAGAACTAACTGATCGGAGTTTGGTGATTGATATCGCGAGCAACGACGGGTACTTGTTGAAGTTCTATCAGGAG
>CAZUVN010000106.1:0-2190 GCA_964623835.1 uncultured Candidatus Peribacteria bacterium | reverse complement strand
GGTGTAAAAGGATATCTCTACGCAATTGGAAAAGATGGTCAGCTGTACGCATTCTATTCGGTGAACAAAGACATCTCTCGTTTTAGGTATCTTCCACCTAATAACAGGTGGGCGTATTTGACGCCGAAAGCCGCAGAAACTGTCGCAGGATTGATTGCACCGGATGCATCAACACAAAAGCTAGCTACTGATGCACTGGCAAACTCAAAACCCGCAGCTCAGTCAGACAAGATCACTGTTCAGCGCAGCAAGATTGAAGATCCTTCTGCACAGGGAGGATTCTCTCGCGTGGTAAAAACATGGATGACCGGTGCGGAGCAATCAAATATGAATACCAATACTTCCCCCGAGACTATCGGTACGCCGGAGTGGTTCAAGCCCCTGTATAACGATGCAAAAAATCAGGCAGCAATCAAAGAGAATGCTGTCGTACGTCGCGGTGATGCATGGCCAAGTATGCCGACGACATTTATCGACGGTATTTATGAAGTGCCTTCGCCGAACACACGTCCGGGTGAGCTTCCGATGCCGTTCGTCAACTACAGCGGTTGGCACATGCCTCCGGGTCGTTTTGATTTAAATGGTATGACACCGGAGCAGCAACAGCACACCATCGCTCGTTTGCAGAATCCGTATTCAAACCAGGAAGAGGCACTGCGACTGCATCGTGCAGGTCGCGGGGCAAGTAAGTCGTTACCGAAAATGAAATCCTATGAAGAGCGTCCTGCAAAAATGGAAGCGTCTTCTGACAAACCCCCCATGATGGATCTGCCGCCGGCTACGCCGAAGCAGGCGCCGGCTCCAACCCCTCCAGATGTTCCTGAGTCTGAATTGCCGCCGGCACCAGCTCCAGATTTCGAACCAACTCGCCCCAACATCCGTGACACATTGCGCAATTTTGAAGAGAATGTAAAAAATCTTGATACACCTTCTGCTCCAAAGGAAGAAAGTATGCCTAAGTCATCCCCTCGCCGCAGCACTAGAAGTCGTTCATCTTCTGCAGAAGAACCGACGTCTGCAGATGAAAAGCCGGCAGAAACCGAGACGCGCAAAAGCGCTGGTTTCGAGATTGATGAGGAATAAAAAAATCCCCTGACTTTCATCAGGGGACATGGGTTAGAGGATGGACGAAACTTATTTCCGATAGCCGTACACAGGCTGGGGCATCGAATACCGATACTGCGGCACAGAGCATTGATGATACCCTGGCTGGCAGTTGGGAGCATACGCCCCCTGAATCATCGGTGCCGGAACCGGCGCCTGTTTGACTGGAGCTTGTTTGACAGGCTCCGTCTTTTCGACGACTGGTGTTGGAGCAGGCTTGGACAGCTTTTCCAGCACCTCCTTGAGCATCAGTTCAATTGCGGCGAGCTTCGCAGAATCGTTCTTATGCTTCTCAACTTCCTTCTTCACCGTATCAACAACAGAGGAGATGTCCTTCAAGTCTTCTTCGATGAGACCTGGGATCGAGGTCAGCGCTGTCAGCATCTTTGAGAGATTGCTGCCGATCGACTTTTCCAATCCTGCGATCTTTTCGAGAACTTCGGACTTCATGGTGTTGACCGTCTCCTTGACCGACTTCATCTCGGCCTTCAGCTCGCCAGATGTTTTATCCAGCTTCGCTTCCATCCGAGTTTCGAATGCAGCCATTCGTTGCTGCAGTGTTGCATCGATTCCCTGGATCATGCTGACGGTCATGACCGCCGTACCGCCGTTTTCCAGTTGGTCCTGGAGAACGTAGATCTGGTTGGTCAACCCGTTCATGTTCAGGGTTGCGGCATCGGCTTTCGCCTTTGCTTCCAGCAGTTGAGCTTCGTTGCACCAATCTTTGCCCAGCTCCACTTTCATGGCGCTGAGCCGATTGAACTTGGCAGTTGCTGCATTGAAGTCGGCTTTCGCCGCATCGTACAGCTTTGTCGCTTCGTTCAATGAGAGTTGAACTTGCTTGCGGACATCGGCTTTCACCGTGTCCACTACGCTCGCTGTCGACTGAACCGGAGGTACGAGCGTCGGAGGTTTCTCTTCGGTAGCAGGTTCCTCGGGAGGTCCGAGGTCTGCTACAGGGGCGTCGGTCTTACTCTCGTCTTTCTTTTCGGGTTCGGTTGCCGCGGTAGCCCCTGCGTCAGTCTTCTCTGGCGTTGCTTTGAAGTAGGCGATGCCGTTGCTAACGGCATAACCGACGACAACGAC
>CAZUVN010000105.1:0-2258 GCA_964623835.1 uncultured Candidatus Peribacteria bacterium | reverse complement strand
TTCAGTGGCGTCATGGAATTCATTATCGATTTCAGTGTGCCGGACATGGTCGCATATACCGATAGCCTCGGCATTACCGGCATGGAGTACTACATCGGTGCTGCAAAGTTGGCGATTGTCGCAGTCTTCCTTATTCCCCGCACATCCACTGTCGGCTTCGTGTTCATGGTCGGCTACTTCGGTGGCGTGCTTGCAACACACATCACACACGGCATGACCAGCCCCGCTCAGAACGCTCCCATCTACCTCGTCTTTATTCTCCTAACTATCGGCGCTTGGTTCCGCCTGCCGGAACTGACCGCACGTTTACGCGGACAGAAGATCTAATTGTTCATATTTTGTATACAGAAAGGATCGCATGCCTCTGCGTAGCGGTCCTTTTTTGATGGCGCTTTCACGATGCGACCATGAGCGGTATAATTTGTTCGTGTCACACCCCATCACCATCACTGCCTTCTATAAGTTCTTGCCGCTTGCTGCAGACAGACTGAATGATATCCAGTCTTCAATGGTGCAATTTGGTGAAGATCATGGCATGCGAGGACTGGTGTTGCTGGCGGAAGAGGGGGTCAACGGAACCGTCTGCGGAACGCCGGAGGTGATAGGGGAGTGGAAGAAGTTTCTAACGGATCAGTTTGGCGACATTACGTTTAAAGATAGTGGGGCAGAAAAGCTGATGTTCAAACGCTGGTCGGTAAAGTTGAAGCCGGAGATTGTCGGCCTGAAGCGGCGGGACATTGTTCCTGCGGGAAAGAACGGACATCTGTCCCCGGCAGAATTTCATGCGATGCTCCAGCGCGATGATGTGATTGTTGTTGATGCGCGAAACTCCTATGAGTACGACATCGGAAAGTTTCAGAAGGCCATCGACTGCGGCACGGAACGCTTTAGTGAATTTGAAGCATTTGCCGAGCAGACCGATCTCCCAAAAGATAAGCCGGTGTTGATGTACTGCACGGGTGGTATTCGATGCGAGAAGGCGTCGTTCGCGATGCAAGAGAAGGGATTCAAAGAAGTCTATCAGTTGGACGGTGGCATCCTCGCGTACCTCGAACAGTTCCCCAATGGACTCTTTGAAGGAGAGTGTTTCGTCTTCGATTGGCGGACTGCGGTCGATCAACATCTGCAGCCATCCGAGACGTACCAGACCTGTCCACATTGTGGCATGCCGGGAAACGAATTAGTGCAATGCAAAGCCTGTAATAAAGAACAAAAAATTTGTTCTAAGTGTGCAGCAATCAGCCATCATCAAACATGCAGCAAGCATTGTGCGTATGTAGTGAAAAGGAACCAAATCAGGATTTCGGTTGCAGCTTCATAAGATGTTTCTTTCCCAAAAAAGTCGCATCAAATTGGTCAAGAAATCCTCTGTGCCCAAGTAATGGAGTAACAGGAGCATCAACAAATTTTACATGTGTTACCCATTTTTTCGGCAAAAATCCGCGATGATTGACTGTAATTTCAATCGGATATCTTGATTCGTAGGACTGAAAGAAATCGCCACAGGCACAAACCATGTCTGATACTGCTTCAAAATCAGGCTCTACACCAAGTAATTCCGCGATAGATAACGGGAGTAAGACAAAATCAGATCCGGTATCAACCAGTGCATCTTTGTAGAGTAGTGTATGTGATTTGTAACCGAGTATTACATCAAGAGAAGGTCTATGGATAAGTCCATCTCTTGTTCTATAGCGACTGTACTCAAATTCCATATGCCTCTCCTGCAAGATGCCCCTTGGGCACGAATGTAAATCCAATTTGCGCATGATCTTCCCTTTTCTGGATTCGCTTATGGAGCGTTTTCAAACTTTTGCCGGAATCAATGGGCTTATCTTTTTTCAGAGCTACCCATTTGCCTGCAAATTTCTGAGGATATTCCATGGAGTAATTTTAACACCAAAATCACGCTCTAAAAGCAAAAGCGCTTTAGGTGGCTAAAGCACTTCGAATACATTTTTTGATCAATTATTGTATCTCGGCACACACTTGTTCTCGATACAATCAACGCCGCTGATCGCGAGGCACGAGTAGGTACAAGTTGATTGGTATCCGTCGACCATCGTTTTAATGCGATCAACCTCGCTGCTATTCACAAAGATGTAGCAGTCGAACGGGCACTTGCCGCCGACGTCGATGCAGTCTGCGGGAGTTTCACAATAATTCGCCGCTGCGATTTCCTGTTTGATCTGCAGCTCGCTCAGTGAGGACGGAGTGCATCCGGCAAGAACGAGAAGAGCGAGAACGATGATGGGGAG
>CAZUVN010000104.1:0-2276 GCA_964623835.1 uncultured Candidatus Peribacteria bacterium | reverse complement strand
TGCAATAACGGACGCATATCGGTTCCGTTATAAAACACGTGCCACACGTTCTGCCCGTAGAATGTCTGTGCAACGGTTGAGCGGCCATCGAGTGTGTGTGTTTCGATAATTTTAAGAATGGACCGATGAATTGCGCGTGCTCGTGCTTCGCTATTGGGTCCGCGGATGATGAATCGGATCATCTGTGTTGCCGGCGGATAATGCAGTTGCTCGCGTAGTTTAAGCTCGTTATCCAGCCATTCTTCCGTGCGATGCTCCGCTGCTGCTTTAATTTCGGATGCCTGTGGCCTGAATGTCTGAATGATCACTTCACCGGGTTGTGCGCGTCCGCTGCGGCCGGTGAGCTGTGTCAGTAATTGCATCACTCGTTCGCCGGCGCGGAAGTGGGGGAGTGACAGTCCGACATCGGCGACCGGAACTGCGGCCAGCGTTACACCCGGAAGATCGAGGCCTTTTACCACGGATTGCGTTCCAAGCAGAATATCCGCTTTACGTGAACGCATTGCGTCCAACAGATCACGCATGTCTTCCGGCGTTTTTAGCGTGTCGCTGTCTGCGCGGAGAATGCGTGCTTCGGGGAAAATCTTTTTCAGAATATCTTCCAGACGTTGCGTTCCCGCTCCAACCGGAAGCAATTCGGGAGACTGGCATGACGGACAGCGCGCCGGCATATTCGCCCTCGCTCCGCCGATGTGATCGAGCAGGTAGGGTTTGCCGTATCCGTCGTGATGCAGCGTGAACGGCAGCTGTGAAATGGGAGATGTCAGTCTACGACGACAGCTGAGACAAAGAACCGACGATGCCGCGCCGCGACGATTGAGGAATAATACGGTTTGCTCCTTTTTTTCTAACCGCGATTGGATGGCTTCCAGAAGCGGTGGAGAGAACGGATACAGATTGCCGAATTTTACTTCTGCCAAATCGATGACACGGACTGTCGGCAGCACGTTACCCGCATATCGTTCGGGCAAACGCGCAATGTTAAAGAGTCCTGTTTTGACCCGATGCCAGCTTTCCAATGATGGCGTTGCCGAACCCAGTACCAACGTTGCACCGGCATACTGACAAAGTGTCTCCGCAGTTTCACGCGCATGATAGCGCGGAGTTTGCTCGTTCTTGTATGTCCATTCGTGTTCTTCATCAATGATGACGAGTCCGAGGTTCGGACACGGGGAAAACAGTGCTGATCGCGATCCGATGATCAGGCTGCATTGACCGGATCGAATGCGCATCCAGGTGTCACGTCGAGCTTTCAGTCCGAGTCTGCTGTGAATAATCGCAATGCGTTCAGGCGGGAACATCGCGCGGAAGCGGTCGATCGTGTGTTCAGTTAACAGAATTTCCGGAACCAAGAGGATCGCCTGCTTTCCTTCGTTCACCGTTTTTTCAATCAGCTTCGCATACACTTCCGTTTTTCCGCTGCCGGTAATACCGAACACAAGTGTCGGACGTTCGTCGGCAAGAATATCGTCGAAGGCAGTTTGCTGATAGTCAGTGAGAACAGCATTGTCAGTAATCATTTCCTGATTTCTGATTTCTAATTCCTGATTCCTTTCTCTCCTCACAATCCATCCACGTTCTATCATGCTCTTTAAGTTCGCACGCGATGCCTTCGATCGATTAAGGAGTGTCTCTTCTTCCAATTCTCCGTGATGCAACGCATCCAGAATTGCTTTCTGTTTTGCGCCGATCTTTCCATCGGGCATCTGGCCAATCTTGTAGTAGACCAGCGGTGTGGGAATGAGTTTCTTCCACTCGCTTGATGGCAGAAATGCGCTAGCTGCGGCTCTCAGGCTGCAGCGGTAATATCCCGCCATCCAACGCAACGTCTTCATTTGTGCGTCGGTGAGGAGGGGAGTATCGGACAGTTTTGTTCGAATCGGTTTTAAGGCATAGGACGGTTCGTCTGCTCCATCTTCGTTCACTGCTATCACCAATCCTTCAATTGTTTTGTTCCGCAGCGTCGCTTCCACTAAATCTCCCGGTTGAACGCTCAGATTGCCGGTCTCATAACTCAAACCCCCGGCAATGCCGGCAGCCCGAGAATTGAGGAGGATGAGGCACTGCACGGTCGTATTGTACCGATCTGATGCCTTTATGCTGGAATTTTAATGGCTGGTCGGGGCGGCGGGACTTGAACTCGCGGCCTCCTGCTCCCAAATACAGACGCGAGCAGGCGCTTTTCTATTACTCGGATCCGCAAGCGGATCCTCGATCCAACTGAGCTACGCAGTGTAAAAGGGTTATTGGTCGGGGCGGCGGGACTTGAACTCGCG
>CAZUVN010000103.1:0-2277 GCA_964623835.1 uncultured Candidatus Peribacteria bacterium | reverse complement strand
GGGCAAATAACATCCACTCGATCCCATTCTTTGGATAGTGCCTCGAGCGTATACCAAAACGCCCCCTGCTTTCCTGCAAGCATTGAACGATCGCCGCTGATCATTAGCAAATTCATCTGGCTAATTGTAGAACAGTTTGGAGCCTCTCGTTGAATGTTTTAGTGGAAAGCCCTAAAAGCTAGAAGCTATCAGCTAAAACCTAGAGAAGATTCCGAAAGAGCTGGAGATGATCCTCGGTGACCTGATCCCAGGTTCGTGCAGGAATAGGGCCCGATGCTCTGTCTGCAATCGTCTCATACTGCTCCTGCACATCACGTACGCCATTCACAATGTCCTGCGGACTGCGCAATGTCTTGAGCTGACATGCGTCGGAGAGCGTATGACTTAAGCCCGTCTCCGCCGTCAGCAATACAGGCAAGCCACACGAGCGTGCTTCAAGCGCAGTATTCGGACTGATTTCCGTATAGGACGGAAGCACCAACAGATCGTGATCGAGGAATAGTTCATGCTTTGCATCGCCGCTCTGTGGCGGTAAAAACCGGACACGGTCTGCAACACCTGTCTCTTCAACCAGAGCGTGCAACATCTTTTCCAAAGGCCCTTCACCGGCAAATGTCAGTGTGCAACCCGGTAATTCTTTGAGCGCAAGAACCAGTGAGCCAAGGTTTTTAAAGGGTACAAATCGTCCTAAGAAGAGAAGACGAAACGGTGTGTGAGGCTGATGATGGACCGGGACACCGGCTGGCAACGCATTTTCGATGACACCGTGCATCGGCAGATTCACATAGAATTTGGTGAATAGTTCCTGCTGAAAATTGGTCGAAAAAACGATGTAATCAAAGTGCGTCAAGACACCGTTCATCATGCCTTTAAACCGCGGATCGGACAGATACCATTCGCGCAGACTCAGCGATCCACCGCGATCGGTATAGCGCTCCCACAAGAAGTCGCCGCCCAACCGCAGAATCTTTTTGGGATGCTGCAACTTTGCAAGCCACAGCGGCACTCCGCAACTGATGGATGAAAAACAGTAGACAATATCGGCGTCATGAGCGATCTCTTTGAGTCCTCTCGCATATCTCCTCCAGCGCGCAATCGGTCCGCCTTTGCGGGAAATGCGCATTACTCCTTCTTCATTCTGCTGTTCACCATAAGCAATGACCTGCACCTTCATCCCGCGCTCCCGGAGCACCCTTGCCACATTCATCACATACGTCGCAGGACCACCGATTTCAGGGGGATAGATGCCGGTAGCGAGAACAACTTTCATACAACAACCTAGAACACGAGCGACCGATGATACGGCTCACTGCCCAACCACTGCGGATTCTCCAAGTACCACTTCACCGTCTTCTCCAGACTTTCATCAAATGTTTTGGGGTGCGTGTAACCCATCTGTTCCAGCTTGGATCCGTCGAGTGCGTAGCGCAAATCATGCCCAGGACGACTGCCGTGGAAATCGACCAGTTCGTAGTTGAGTTTCTTGCCCATAATCTCCGCAATTTTGAGAGCCAGCGTCAGGTTGTCCACTTCGCGCTCACCGACAATGTTGAATTTGTCACCAATGACCGGGACACCTTTCTCGAATTGCTGTGTCAGGAACATAACCGCGGAAGCGACGTTGCGTGCGTGGACATAGAAACGGCTTCCTGCTTTTGTTCTGGTTGCATCGGCGTGGATGGTAAGCTTTTTGTCGTTTCGCAGACTGTTAATCACCATCGGGAAATATTTTTCCGGGTGCTGACGCTCGCCAAACACATTCATCGTATGAGTAATGATGACCGGCAATTTGTAGGTGTTGTAGTACGAATAGGCCAACTCTTCCCCTCCCGCTTTAGACGCAGCATACGGGTTTGAGGACTTATATCGATCCCACTCTTTGTAGGCGACACCCTCTGGCGCCGGTCCAAACACTTCATCCGTTGAGAAGTAGACGAAGAAATCGAGCTTGGGCAACGTGCGTGCGTAATCGAGAACGGTACAGGTGCCAACCACGTTATCCATCACGAACTCCATTGGCGCATCAATCGAACGGTCGACGTGTGTGCTGGCGGCCAGGTGCAGAATCATATCGATATGGCCGATGCGTTCTGCCACGTACGGCGTAATGGGCGTGCGAAGATCGTGGAAGATGAACCGGACGCGTGAGCGAAACTCATCCCAACGATCCATATCGGTAAGACGCTGCAAGGTGCTGGCGCTATCGATTTTGCTGAGGCCTACAATCTCCCAATCCGTATTCTTTAAAATACCTTCAGCCAAGTGGTGGCCGATAAA
>CAZUVN010000102.1:0-2307 GCA_964623835.1 uncultured Candidatus Peribacteria bacterium | reverse complement strand
CAGGCTGTGCTGACAACCGACGGCCCCGTGCTCATTTTGGCAGGAGCTGGTTCCGGTAAAACCAAAGCACTGACTCATCGCATCGCGCATTTGATCGGGAACGGCGTGCAGCCGTGGCAGATTCTGTCGGTCACCTTCACCAACAAAGCGGCAAAAGAGATGAAAGAGCGCATCAAGAGCATGCTCCATATTGTCGATGCCGATACGCCGGGCATCTTGGAACCGCTGACCGACAAGCATCAAAAGCTGCCTGTCATGGGAACGTTTCACAGCATCTGCGTCCGAATTTTACGCCGCGACATCGAGAAGCTCGGACGGGACAGAAGCTTCGTGATTTATGACAGCGACGACCAAGAACGCCTGATGAAAAATATTCTCAAGGAGATGCGGGTCGATGAATCGGAGCTGAAAGCGCGGGCGGCCCTGGGGTATGTCAGTCGATTCAAGTCGGAAGCACTCTCTCCTACCGAGGCGCGCAAGGAAGCAACAACCGACCGCATGCACCGTGTCATTCAAGTGTATGAGCGCTATCAGAAAATGCTACACGAAAGCAACGCGCTCGACTTCGATGATCTGATTGTCGAAACAGTTCGGCTCTTCCGCGAATGTCCGGATGTCCTCAATCGGTATCAGGAGACATGGCGCTATCTGCATGTCGATGAGTACCAAGACACGAACCATGCGCAGTATTTATTGATCACATTACTTGCTCAAAAATACAGGAACCTCTGCGTCATCGGCGATCCCGATCAATCGATCTACGGATTCCGCGGGGCGGACATCCGTAATATTCTTGAGTTCGAGAAAGAGTATCCGGACGCCGTCCGCATCAAACTTGAACGAAACTATCGCTCAACGCAGCCGATTTTGGATGCGGCGGATGCGGTCATTTCGGTGAACCCGAACCGCCCAGAGAAGAAGATGTGGACGGACGTCACCGACGGCGCGCATGTCGTTGTCAACGAAGTGCGTGACGAGCGGCGCGAAGCCGAAGAAGCAATTAATGCAGTGCGAAAAATGCAGACCGACGGCGTGCCACTGCGCGAGCAGGTCATTCTCTATCGCACGCACTCACAGTCCCGTTTGTTCGAAGAAGCATGCATGCGTGCCGGTGTCCCCTATCGCATTCTTGGCGGCATCAAATTCTACGGACGCAAAGAAGTGAAAGATGTGCTCGCGTATTTGTACGTGTTGCTTAATCCGTACGACACTGTCTCGATGCTGCGCATCATCAACGTCCCCGCCAGGAAAATCGGCGATACCACACTGACAAAATTACAGGCGTATGCCTCGCAGAACAGCCTGAGTCTGTGGGACGGATTGCTTGATGCCGGACGCGTGCTCGACTTGGATGCCGGCGCTAAAGCACGTATTGCTGGATTTACAGAAATGGTCGTCCGGATGCGGGAAAAAGCCCCGACCATGGTTGTCAGCCAACTGGCGGCACACCTGCTGGAACAAGTAAAAATGGAACCATGGCTGAATGATGGAACCGAAGAGGGCGAAGAGCGATGGCACAACGTACAGGAACTTTTAACTGTCATGCACAAGTACGACAGTCTTGATCCGCAAAACTCTCTCACAAGCTTCCTGGAAGAAGTCGCACTGGTATCCGAAGTCGACAAACTTGCCGATGGCAACAGTGAGGCACTGACCCTGATGACGCTACACCTCTGCAAAGGTCTCGAGTTCGAGCATGTGATTATCGTCGGCTGTGAAGAGGGCCTATTCCCCCACAGCAACAGCCAGTACGACCGAGAGCAGTTGGAGGAAGAACGGCGTCTGATGTACGTCGGCATGACCCGCGCCCGCCATCACCTGCGCCTGATGTTCGCACAGTCGCGCTTCTTATGGGGAGAAAACCGCAGCGGTAGTCCCAGCCGCTTCCTCGATGATCTGCCGGAGAAGATTGTGGAGCGCCGCAGTGATGACATTCTTAGCGCCTTCGCGTGGGCCGGTGCGGAAGGAACTGAACGTACACGGATGCCCGAGCAACGAATGCGTGGCGGTCGTCTGGAACCATTCAGACAGGCGGAGGTATCGATCGAATTTAATCAAGATGTCTCACTGGATGACGACGGATCGCAGGACGCCGAAATTGATACAGGCAGTCGTGTTGCACATCCAACTTTCGGTAAGGGTACGGTGCTCACAAAGCGCGGCGACGTCGTCGAGATCGCATTTGACGGAGGACAGAAGAAGACGTTTGCACTAAGCATTGCGCCCTTGAAGGTGATTTAAAAAGGGCGCCTTGTAGGACGCCCTTTTGTGTATCGGGTATGTTAATGCTTACTCGTACATCGCCCC
>CAZUVN010000101.1:0-2411 GCA_964623835.1 uncultured Candidatus Peribacteria bacterium | reverse complement strand
GATTGGCTGGTTACTTTTGGCGGCGCCGAACATGTGTTGGCCGAATTACATGAGATGTTTCCCGATGCACCGATGTTTACGACGGTCGCAAAACCGGAAGCATTGGGACCACTCAAAGATGCTGACATCCGGACAACACGACTACAGCGACTCTACAAATTGTTAGGTAATCACCAGATTCTTTTACCACTGATGCCCCGAGCAGTTGAAGAAATCGACCTGACGGGATTTGATGTCGTTATCAGTTCTTCGCATGCCATTGGAAAGGGGATTATTCCCCCGCCTTCCGCACTGCATATTTGCTACTGCCACACACCAGTACGCTATGCCTGGGAAATGGAAGATATCTATTTGCACGATTTTCGAATCCCAAAGGTTCTGCGCAAAACGGTCAAGAAGCAGCTGGAAAAACTACGCCGATGGGACATGACCTCTGCGAAACGCGTCGATGTATTTATTGCCAACTCAACCACGACGCAGGAGAGAATTAAACGGATTTATAACCGCGAGAGCATCGTGATTGCCCCGCCGGTGGATGAACGATTCTTTACATCGGACATCGGACATCGGAAAACGGATAATTATTTTCTCGCCGTCTCGCGCCTTGTTCCGTACAAGCGCATTGATCTCCTGATTGAAGTTGCGAATCGCCTTAAGTTACCGCTGAAAATTGCCGGGCGCGGGCAAGATGCCGAGCGCTTAAAAAAGCTGGCAGGACCAACGGTCGAATTCCTCGGCTTTGTTCCCGAAGCGGACTTGCCGGGATTGTATGCGAACGCGAAAGCACTGCTGTTTCCGCAGTACGAAGACGCGGGCATTGTCGCACTAGAAGCACAGGCCTGTGGAACTCCCGTAATCGCCTACGGCGTAGGAGGCGCATTGGATGCAGTTGTGGAGGGAAAGACAGGACTGTTCTTCAACAAACAAGATGCGGACAGTATTGCCGATGCGGTTGAACGATTTGCACAGCACTCATGGGATCGAGAGATTATTCGATCACACGCAAAGAAATTTGCGCAGACGGAATTTAAACGGAAGATGCAGGAAACCATCAGTCAAGAGTACAAGCGCTTTGCTGCACTAAAGCGGTGAAGCACTAAATAAATTGTTAAATTGTTATAGGGTAAATAAATGACAACTAGAAACTTTCTGTCGCTACAAAATGTCAGTGCATATAAAAAATCTTTTCAATTATCGAATGTCATTTGGTCAATCGTTCAATATTGGAATTTCTTCGAAAAAGATACGGTGGGGAAACAATTCACCCGTGCAGCAGATTCAATTTCTGCAAATATTGCAGAAGGGTTCGGTAGATATACCAAGAAAGATAAAATCCATTTCTATCGCTACAGCTATGGATCGATTCAGGAAACAATGGATTGGACCGAAAAGGCTAAATATCGAAAACTGATCACGGAAGAAGAATATGCACTCATCACATCCATTCTTCGTGAATTACCTCGAGAAGTTCATCAATTAATCCACTTCACCAATCAACACTTAACAATTTAGCAATTTAACAATATAACAATCACTCATGAATGAGATGTTTAATTTTCCCCAGCAATTATCAGAGGCAATCGACGTTCACTTCTTTGGCAAAGGCGAATCGGCTGACGTGCTCGGTGAGAATATCGTCAGTCTGAATCAGGTTCATGGTAACAATGTTGTCATTGTGCAGAGCCCTAGCTGGAGAGAAAAAGAGGCAGATGCAGCACTCACCGATCAACTAGATCTTACGCTGACTATTCGTATTGCTGACTGTCAGGCTTTCGTTGTCTACGCACCCAATCAGCACGTTATTGGTGTGATTCATGCGGGATGGAAGGGCCTGGTGAACGGCGTTATTCCGTCAACGTTGAACAAGATGAAAGACGAATGGAACATTGATCTTTCTACTGTTCTGGTCGGCTCTGGCCCATCGCTCTGCATGGAGTGTGCAGAGTTCACCGATCCACGGGAAGAGCTACCCGGAATCGATCCGCAATTTTTCCACGGGCGTCATGCGGACCTGCGATCAATCGCCGATGATCAACTGATGCAATGTGGTGTGTTGCGCGAACATATTGAGCGACATCCAGACTGCACGAAATGCCGTCCCGATCTTTACTATAGCTATCGTGGGGGTGACAAGGACAAGGTTATCCAAGGCTGTGCGAATACATTGGCCGTCAAATTGAAAATTGATAATTGAAAATAAAAAATCTTCTCAATTTTTCATTATCCATTTTCAATTCCAAATTCTACGCAGTAGAATTTTGGGTGTCTCGGGAATGCGTCAGGGCGGATTACGTTTCTTTCCTAACGACGCTTCGGGAGGCCCACTCTTCCCCGGCTGCGGCCGCGGAATCCGGTCACCCACCTGGTTTACCAGGGATGCAAGCGTATCCGTCGCAACGGTTATCTGGGAC
>CAZUVN010000100.1:0-2418 GCA_964623835.1 uncultured Candidatus Peribacteria bacterium | reverse complement strand
ACCGGCGTGCCGTACGTACTGGAGGTGCATCACATTGTCGGCTATCCCGTCGCTGCATCGTTTGCGGAAACAGTCGGACGTTGGATGTCTCGCTTCCACTTGCCGTCTGCCATCAGACAGAGTGCAGGCTGTCGGACAGTCAGCAAGGGCACGGCAGAAACATTGATCCGCTGGGGTGCACCGACATCAAATATTCGTGTGGTGCCTTCGTTCTATCTCGATAAGGATTTGATCAGCAGCTTAGGCAACCATCCGCCTGTTCGGTATGATGTTGTCTTCTGTGGGCGTCTTGTTCCGAATAAAGGCATCAGACAGCTACTGGAAGCGATTGCAGATCTTCCCAAGGTGACGCTGCAAATTATTGGTGATGGACCGGAGAGGCCTTGGCTCGAAGAGCGTGTACGCGATTTAAACATTCAGCATCGTGTTGAATTCCGCGGTTGGCTGCCAACACAACGCGATGTCCTGCAGGCTATCCGCAGCAGCAAAATGCTGGTGATGAATTCGACCAGTGAAGGTGGACCCCGCATAGCCTTGGAGGCGATGGCAGCAGGCACTCCTGTTATCGTCACGCGTGTCGGGGTTATGCCCGATGTGATTGTTGATGGGGTGAATGGAGTCTTTACCAAAGGACAAGCTGATGATCTCCGGATGAAGATTGACTGGCTGCTTCAGGACGAACAACTGCGCCAAAGAATTGGGATAGAAGGAGGGAAGGTTCTGGAAAGATTTGAAAGGGGAAAACTGATAATGCAGTATGCAGCTTTTCTGAGGTCTTTTGCACGATGATCGAATGTCTTGGATTGTTAAATTGTTAAATTGCTGATAAAAATGTAACAATTTAGCAATTTAACAATTTCGTGTGCGCCTTCTTTTTATCACCCAAAAACTCCATGGCCAGGATGCATTCGCGGTTCAGTGGGTGAATGCTTTTAGAGCACGTAGCTACGACGTGACAGTTCTGTGTTTGGAGTGGCGACCCGATCAGATTCGTTCTGTGCTCGGTGCCGATATCGATCTCTCCTTTGCCGTTCATTCACTTGGCAAGGAGAAGGGGGTCGGGAAAGTCGGGCAGATTCTCTCGTTCTGGAAGCTGATTGCAACGCTCAACTATGATCGCGTCTTTATTCACATGACGCCGGTGTGGGGACTGTTTGGTGCACCGGTCTGGATAGTCAGACGTACACCGGTGTACGTGTGGTACACCCACTACAAAATGCAGATTGGACTGTGGTTGCTTGGTCTCTACGGCAAGCGGATGTTCTGCGCGACGCCCCAGAGTCTTCCCCAGTATGAGGGTTCACCAAAGAAGATTGTTGTTGGTCATGGCATAGATCGTGCGTTCTGGATGAGGAGAGAAAATAATGCGAGTGATCCAACCAAGTTATTGGTTGTACATCGTCTATCGCGCAGCAAGCGCCTAGAGATCGTGCTGCAGGCTCTAGCGCAGCTTCCCGGGTATACGCTCGACATTTATGGTATGGAGGCAGAGAAAGACTATGTTACAGAGATGAAAACGCTTGTCGGTACGTTGAACCTGCATGACCACGTCACTTTCAAAGGGTCAGCTCCTGCCAAAGATCTGCCGGTGATTTACTGCCGCCATCACTTAGTTCTCAACATGGCCAGCGAGACGATCGATAAGACGATGCTGGAGGCGATGACCTGCGGTTGTTATCCCGTAACCACCAAGGCAAATGCTCAGGCCATCGGAATACCTGCTGCACCCGAGGCCGATACACCCGAAGCCGTCGCGGCGTTTATTAAGACGTATGCTGCCAAGGCGCCCATCGATGCCCATAAAATGGATGCCATTGTCGAGCAGAGACACAGCCTTGCCGCGCTCATCGAGAAGATGGATCGGTACATTGGACCCGGCGAATGACACTTGTATACTCCGACCCTCTCTATGGACCGTATTCCCGTCAGTACCGTTCTTCTTACCAAGAACAGCGGCGCATCACTCCCCGCATATTTCGCATCCATGCGGGATATCGATGATATTGTCGTGCTAGACGGCGGCTCCACCGATAACACGCTCGAACTCTGCAAGAGCCATCCGAACGTTCGGATCTTCCCGCAGAATCCGGCTTTTTTGGATGAACAAGGATACATCACCGATTTCTCCGGCATTCGTAACGATGGCTATGCAAAGGCGAAGCACCGCTGGATTCTTTGTGTCGATTCCGATGAAGAGGCGACCGAACAGCTCCTGTCCGAAGTCCGTCGCGTAGTCGCCGAAGACAAGCGAGGGGTTTACTACGTGAAGCGAACATTCACGCTGAACGGGGAGCCGGTGGTGATGCTCAAGCGCAGCACGAGCGACCACATCCGCTTGTTCCATCTGGACCATGTACGTGGATGCATTAAGCCCGTACACGAACGTCTCGATATCATTCCCGGGGCGCCCATAGGCTA
>CAZUVN010000099.1:0-2622 GCA_964623835.1 uncultured Candidatus Peribacteria bacterium | reverse complement strand
AAAAAGCTAAAAGATCCTACTGGAACCGCCGTTCTGCGTCAATGGTCCGACGAACGTGAAGATGTCGTGGAACTGCGTTGAGAGGACGATTCGCCCTCTATGACGGGCTCAGGGGCTTCCTCTTTCCCGAAAAGAGTTGACAACCAGCCAAAAAAGTCGAGCCAGCCTCTTCCAGGACGGAATGTCCTGTCAACTTTAGTATACCAGCGATACATGCTCAAAAATCGGTCGGAATGCAGTGATACATGGCCTAATTCGACGCCTTGAACCCCTTCACGGTAGGCGAATGTATAAAGAGGGGAATAGAGGAACACTGCAGGGACATCGCGCTTCAGTACTTCTCGCAAACTGGTCAGCGAGCGCTGGCGGTCACCCTCGGTCGCATTGCCACGAATTGTCTCGAGCAGAGAGTCTGCTTCGAATGAGGCATACTGCGAAAGATTGTACGCATCCAAACGGAGATCACTGCGATTCTCCGTCACTCTCTGCACACCACTGGAGTGCCAATACGGATAGCTGTCGAGGTTGTTCAGCAGCGACTGACCGAACAGCAGCACGTCGTAATCGCGTCGCAGCAGTCGCTCCTCAAACGCCGAGCGGGTCTCGGGAATTTCTATTTTCACGTTCACACCCAGCACAGCCCATTGCTTTCGAATTTCCTCGGCGACGGATTTGTATACGGCAGGGGAGGGACTGGTCAGAAGAACGAGCGAAAGTCCTTCACCCCGATCATTGATGCGCGTGCCAACGGGATCATTGGGTGTTCGACGACGAAGATATCCCTGGTCGATAAACAGATCGGCAACGGTGATGCGTTGTGCCTGCGGCGTTGCCGCATCGCGCGAGCGGACAAACTGCTCAACCAACGACTGCTCGTTTGTCGCACGTTGATACTCGATTGCATTCGCGACGCGGCGAACATAGAACGAATCGATGATGCGACCGTTCTCTGCGGTCAAGCGAAGAAGGTTACTGCCGATTTTCAGCGATCCGGTACCACCGAATGTCGGAAGTGCGACAATCCAGCTGCCGGACTGAGTGGGATCGGCCTGAAGAGGAACGCCGTTGACCGTGTTTTTGCCACTGAGGCCGTTTGCCTTACCTCCAATTGTCAGCACGGCACCGGTATCCAGAAATAGAACCGGCTCACTCTGTAGGATGCCGGTCTGGTTTGCCTCACGCTGCTCCAGCAAATTCTGCAGACGCACTTTTTCGGGGAAGTACCATTGTGATTCGAACAGTGCACCCTGAGCCGCCTGCATATCAAAACTATATCGCCAGTCGGCCGTATCAATTTCGAGTAGAGGAGTATCGACGACTTCGGCAGGGCGTGCGATGTCTGCTACCGTCTGCTTGTTGGTGCCTAACTGCAATCCCAGACGCAATTTGGTGTCCTTCAAGGCGGAGCGATCAAGATTGAAGAAAAGTGCAACGTATTGGGGCAGAGAATAGTTCAGTGCTGTGAATCGATTTGGAATTGCAGGCTTTCCCGCCTCTGTATGAGGAACAAAGCGTATACCACTGAGGTTACGAAGATCGGATAAAAGGGTTTGATAATCGGGGAAAATACGAAAAACGATACGATCCAAACGATAGGGTGGCTTGATATCACGCGACCATCGCTCAAGCGTCACCTCGGTACTCAGCTCGGTTTCTACGATACTTCTGAGTTTGTACGGACCGGCACCGATGGGTGAAAATCCGAAGTCGAGCGTTTGATCGAGCGATTGAACGGGCACACCTTCAAATGCGGCACGAGGCAATAATCCGAGCGTGAGGTTGCTGGAGAAAAAACTGTACGGTTGTTCCAAGCGAAACTGCACAGTTCGCGCATCCATCTTTTCCAGCGTCACTCCCTGAAAATTCTGACGGAGGAGACTGTTGGGAAAATCGGGATGTTGCACGGTTTGATACGTGAACATGACATCATCCGATGTGACCGGGTGAGGCTGTTCCGGGGTAGAATCATGCCAAAAGAGATTCGGCTTCAACGTCACGGTATAAATTTTTCCGTCTTTCGATACGGTGTAATCGGCCAAATCTCCCTCGATGTCTTTTGTTTGCGGATTGTATTTCAGCAACCCGGAGAACACGAGCGAGACGATGTCGCGACTCACGTCATTGGTGACGGAAAACCACGGGTTTAACGGTTGAAGCTCGCCGACGGATCCCTCGATGTACGTTCCGCCATCGGCAGGGACGGTCATGGTGGTATCACGATAAAAACTCCAAAGCAGGAGAAACAGACTCCCCACCAATAAAAAACCAAGCCCGGCGAATATCCATCGTTCCCACCGCATATACGCGTTAATGACAGCGCTCGCCGTTGATGCTTGTAGCGGCTTCATGACAATCAATGTATATCAAAAAACATGACAAATGTATTGCGGATGCTGCATCGAGTTTTAGATATACCAGTCGAGGACAGTCAGTGCGAAAAACAGAATACTAAGCACGACGGTGATGCGGTACAAAAACAGCTCCGCACCTCTGCGCTGCACATACGCCGTGTCATTCCCACCGAATGTTGCGGACAACCCGGCAGCTCGCTGCTGCACCAAGATGGTTGCGAGAAGAATAACGGCTAGAACAGCCTGAATGTAGGCAATAATTGTCATGCAC
>CAZUVN010000098.1:0-2631 GCA_964623835.1 uncultured Candidatus Peribacteria bacterium | reverse complement strand
TGGAGCCGCCGA
Organism: uncultured Candidatus Peribacteria bacterium; assembly: GCA_964623835.1. Classification (GTDB taxonomy): domain Bacteria; phylum Patescibacteriota; class Gracilibacteria; order Peribacterales; family Peribacteraceae; genus JAKQEM01. The sequence goes on along the minus strand of CAZUVN010000098.1, from coordinate 2,619 downwards.
CCCCCCTTCGGGGACTGCGCTGTTTACGGACTACGAGAAACAAAATGCCTATACCTAAACGCAGTCCCTGAACCAGTCTTCATATGTTTTTCGAATGCAATCGCCTGTTTCTTATCACGAAATCCACAGAACCATTGAATGTGCCACGGTCGCTTATTTTTTGTCGAGTTCACAGATCCTTCGTTATGCTCTTTTAATCGAGCATTAAGATTAGATGTATGCCCGACATATTGATCCCCTTTTATATTCTGTAATACATAGACAAAGTGCCACATCCTTCAATTCTAAGATCTTAGCAATAACATGTCCGCTTTATTGCACTAGTGCACCAAAGCGATTTTATGTTGTCAGCCTTCGCTCTAAGAGCTACGGCCGACAGCCTTCACTTAGATAATGATTGACGCTGGCCTGCCAGCTGGAGCTTCTGGAACAGAAGCGAAGGCTGGAGCCGCCGACCGGATTTGAACCGGTGACCCTAGGTTTACGATACCTATGCTCTACCAACTGAGCTACGGCGGCTTGGGGCAATATTGTGCGTACTTGATCCTAAAAGGGCAAGTGTTCTTTAGGCCTCAAAACGGGGTATAGTGCGCATATCCTCTTCCCACGCTCTCATGCGCCGCATTGCCGTTTCCGCCCTGTCGATCATCACCAGCCTATCAATTGCCACGCCTGCATTGGCCGCCACGACCTACGATATGGAATGCATGCGAAATGCGATTGAGAAGCGGGAGAGCCTCTATGTGATTGCCTTCGACAATTACTACGCCAATGCCCGCTCAGCGATGTTGAACCGGAAAGATCGGATTCGTAACGCCTGGCATATTTCGGATAAAGGCGATCGCAACAGCGAAATCCGCGCTGCGGAGAAAAGCTACCGGGACAGCGAGCGCAATGCGTCCAAAAACCGTCGCAATGCCGAGAAGTCCGCGAAGGATATCTACAACAGTGATATCCGGGGCTGCAAAATTGAGTCCTGATTGATTCATGGCTTCAATAAGGGCTGAACCTGTATTTGCTAATTTTATTATAAAATGATATAATATTAATACATACATACCAACTCTACGCCATGGCAAAAACCATTCTGATTGCGGACGACGACTCGACCATTGTGAAACTGTTTCACTTAGATGCAGAGAGTAAAAACACCGATATCGTCATCCGCACGAGCGCGACGGGAGAAGAAACGATCGAGATGTTGAAATCCGGAAAGCCTGACGTACTGGTACTTGATATCCGCATGCCAAAGGGTGACGGATTTACGGTCTTGGAACACTTGCAGAAGCACAAGATCGACCTCCCCGTCATCATTCTGACGAACTACCGAACCGATGAGTATTTAAAGAAGAGCAAGACATACGGTCAGGTAAAGGAATACATCGTGAAGCACGAAACGCGCATCGACCGTGTCATCGATACCGTCGGGTCGTATTTGACCAAGGCGTAATTAGGCCTTACGGCGATACGACTTGATGATGAAGGCAATAGAAAGTCCGACGAGGACAATCGCCGTTATCGCCGTCAACGTTGTTGATGTACGAGCGACGCTTCCGGCCATCGGGGCCACGGCCGCATCAAACGTGGTTTCGACTTTCACTGCGCCACTTTCAACATACGCAAATGTCAGCTGATAACTCCCTTCTTGCGGAAAGGCATACGTGAAAGACGGAATGTAGACCGGGTCGTTCTGGACTGTATGCTCGAAAACAGTTTCATCGCCCTTTGAAATGCGGACATCCACAGAGTCGTACGACACAAACTCCGGATGGTCGCTGGTGGTATAGAGATCGAGATCAAATTGCACCTCTTCGCCAGGGCGGAATCCCTCACGGTTAAAGCCGATATCGACCAAATATTCACCAACTTCCCGTTCAAACGATGGGCTGTCGCCGTGGGCGAGCGCACCTGTGGGTGCAAAGATGCAAGATACAAGAAACAAGATACAGAGACGAATCATGAGATGAGTGTATAGTTTTTGGCTTATAGCTGATAGAAAACCCGACCGATTTTATAGGTACATCAATCGGCAAATCTGCATAACGACATCATAGAGGGGTTAACGGCGCAAGTCGTACATGGTTCCGGGATGCACCCTCCTATTGAAGAAACACGCGATTTCTGCTATTATGAGGAGATTTATACACACACCCACACACATCATGTCCATTGAGACCTGCATTGCTCATGCAATCCATAAGGACCTCGACATCATCGAGGCACTCCCCGAAGTGCAGGATCTGCCAGTGGAACAGCTGGAGACCTACGTTGAACATTACGTTCTGCGGGTCCAGGAAGCATTGTGCAGCGTGATTGAAGCCAAGGGTGACAGATTCCTTCGCTCAAAAGACGCAGCCGGTCTGTGTGCTGCCTGTATGGAAGGTGGTATCGGTCTGCCTCCGCGGATGCTGCTACGCATGTGTCAGACGATTATTCAGCTGACAACTATTGATGCACGATTCATCTTGGATACCCCTCAGGGAACAAGCTTGTATTTTGTGAGAATGGCGCTCTCCTAAGCTGTTAGCTTATAGTTTTTAGCTGTTAGGAAAAGCGGAACATCGAAAAGATTCTAGAAGCTATCAGCTGAAAGCTAGAAGCTTTTTTAGCGCTTGGAGA
>CAZUVN010000097.1:0-2735 GCA_964623835.1 uncultured Candidatus Peribacteria bacterium | reverse complement strand
AGCCGGATGTCACTCCCGATGAAGCATTCATTCAGCGATTACGTTCAATGCTTCGCGAAAAAATTGATCAAAAAAAGTATTCTTCATCAACTTCTTTCTTCTCCTTCTTTACCATGAATCACCTTCAATACACTGTTACCGGCTTGGTGCTGGGCGCGATCATTGCCGCCCCACTCACCTACTCCCTCACGCAATCCGGAGGAATGCCATCATTCACAACAACCTCTGATGGAACACAAAAGTTGTTCTCTTATTCCGTTGAATATACGGGCTCTTCTGCTTTTGGAGATCTATCAACAGTACAAGTAACTACTGCCTATGGACGCGGCGGAGGCGGTGGGGCAGAAATGGATAATTCGATGAATTCACGCCCACAGTCTGGCGGAGGCGGTGGCGATGCAATGATGATCGATCCAAAAATCGGCATGATTGCGCCGGAGATGACGCAGTACAAACTCGTGTTTGATGGCGCTCTGCCGTCGTTATCGGACTCCGTCGATGTCTATAACCGTATGCGCGGCGTCTCCAATGCCGACATCGGCCAGATTCTCTCCGCGTTTAACACCGGCCTCGTTGACCTCGGCTCCTTCGGCAATGCCAAGACCGATATGATCAGCTTCTATCAGGACACGGAGTACGGCTACATGGTCAACGTCTCCTTCCGTGAGGGAACCATTAACATTAACCAGAACTGGGAGAAGTGGCCGCATCCGGAAAGCGCCTGCCGCGACGAAGCCTGCTACCAGCGCTATCGCGTAAAGGCTGAAGATGTGCCTGCTGACGACGTACTCATCGGCATCGCAAACGCCTTCGTCGAGAAATACGGAGTTGACCTCTCGCAGTATGGCGAGCCCGAAGTAAACAACCAGTGGCGCGCTCAGTATGAAGCGGCAACTGATAAGTCGATGGTCTGGATTCCCGATGGTGCACAGGTGATCTATCCCCTGCTCATCGACGGAAAGCCCGTCTATGACGAAAGCGGTATGAAAACCGGCATCAACATTAACGTGAACGTCCGCGAGAAACGCGTGTCCGATGCTTGGGGCATCATGGACCAGAAGTATCGCAAGTCCGGTTACGCAGGCGTCACCGATGAAGCAGCCATCCGCTCATATCTTGATGGCTACGGCGTCTACCCCACTGATTTCATGCCGCAAGGTACGACAGTGAAGAACGTCAACATCACGCTTGGTACACCGGAAGTATCTTTGGTCCGCATGTACAACTACCGCGACAACATGAGCGAAGAACTACTCGTTCCTGCTCTCGTCTTCCCGGTGACGAACGTGCCTGAAGGAGAATACTTCTACCAGAAGAGCATCACTGTCCCGCTTGCTGCGGATCTTCTAAAGGAACGCACCGGACAGGGCAACCCCGTCCCCATGCCGTTGATTATGGAAGATGCAGCTCGAGCAGAGGGTGAATAGTCTTTGACGATCAGATCAACCTTGAACGCCCTGCTAAACCCAGGGCGTTTTTTGAAAGATGTATGACCGCTCATCGTCGTACAGGTATCTTTCCCCCTCTCTTTTTATGGTTAACACATCTTCCATGCACGACGACGCAGTTGAACATCAGGTAGACGGACGCTGGACGGAATTTGTTGGAAAAGCCGAAGAAACCTATGGCGATCTTACGGGTGACTGGAGTGCGCAGTTCAATGGCAACATGAAACAAGCGAGAGGATGGCTCCAGCAGAAATACGGCGATGCCCAAGAAAAGCTTGCTGATTTTTTTGAGGAAGATGAAGCGTGAGATTACGTGAAGCATCGGATACAATCGGAATATGACACGTCCGATCCGTTCTGTTTTGATTGTCTCCGCGCTGCTTTTAACCGCATGCACGTCCGCTGATGCACGCCCGGTGATCAGCTTCATTGGGGTTGCACCGGGGAATCTGGTCACCGATCTGGCCGACCTGCAATTTAGCAGCACCTTCGAACGCGAGGAGAGGAATCTCGTCGGCGTGGTTGGGTTCGAATACGTGAAAGAAGGAACCACCGTCCAAGCGACGTGGTTCTCGCCCGATGACCGGCAGATGCCGCTGGGACGCACGTCGATTGTCACGCAATCCGGTGCAAAGATCGCACGCTTCAGCTTTGGATCCCGCGATGCGTGGACGGCCGCGCCGTACATGCTGCAGATTGATGCATTCACCGGTGAAGGCGAGCGGATGGTGAGTGCAACCGGATCGGTATCGTTTTTCATTGGCATGAGCGATGGGGAAATCGCCGATTACCGGAGAGACTATCTTGCATGGAAGAATGCGGAGGCACAGAACCTGCAAGCATGGCAGGAAGAGCAAGAACGATTCCAGCAGATGCTGGGGATTGTCCGCAGAAAAGAGGGATTTGAACACTCGACCGTTCTCCTGCGGACCGATCTGACGGGAGATAAAACCGAAGATTACGTGATTGCCGATATGGAAGAAGAGGGTCCGCCGCCGGGTGGCAGCCCGGGCGTTTTACTCTCGGCCGCTGTCGGACGCTTCGCGATTGTCGATCACAGCGGCGCGACGCTGTTCTCGGTCCGCGATGAAGGACGCAAGCGCCTTGCGGCAAGCATCGGCGAAACACTTGCCGATTCGATTCCGCTGCGCGAAGACATTCAGCTCACTATTCTCCCCTCCTTCGGAATATCACTCTACTGGTCAAACGGAGAGAAGCAGGTCTGTTTTGCCGAATTCGAACCGGTGCCAGGCGGCTACCGTCTGACGCGGGAAGGATGCAGAGAGA
>CAZUVN010000096.1:0-2744 GCA_964623835.1 uncultured Candidatus Peribacteria bacterium | reverse complement strand
CCGGGTGGAGGAGCTTTGGCGCACGGTGATTTTCTTTCCACCCTTTCTTGTATGGAAGACAAGAAAGGGTGAAGTTCCTGCGGAGCAGTTTTCATTTAAAGAGACTTCAACCTCTCTTCAATCTTCTCCAGTTTCCCCTTCGCCTCTTCCAACTTAGACTTCTGCTCATCAACCAACGCAGCAGGCGCTTTGCTGATGAACTGCTCATTGCTGAGCTTCGCTTCAATCCCAGAGACAAAGCGCTCGAGATTCTCTTTCTCTTTGAGCATGCTCGCTTTCTCTTTCTCCTTATCGACCAGTCCAGCCAACGGCAGATAGATTTCGATGCCATTCAAGAATGCTGACGCAGCATCTGAGGGTTTATCACCTGACGCAGTGATCGTGAGTTCTGACACTTTGCCAAGACGCTGAATGTGCTCGGCCTGAGACTGCAGCAGCTCTGCTGATGTACCTGCGATGATGATCACCGGCACCTGCTTTGCGGGTTCAACGGACTGCTCGGTTCGTAGTTTGCGAATAGCAGTGATGACGTCGATGAGAATCTGCAGCTGATCAAATGCTTCCTGATCTTCACGCTCTGCCTTCATTACCGGCCACTCCTCCGCAATCAACATACCAGCGCCATCGGGCTTCACCTGACTCCACAATTCCTCTGTCACAAATGGGCAGTACGGATGTAAAAGCGTCAGGATGCGGCGCAGCGCGTAGACCAACACAGCAACGTTTGCAGAACCTTTGGACAACTCCAGATACCAATCACAGAAATAATCCCAGACAAAGCTATACATACGATCGCCGGTCTCACTGAGCCGGTACTCCTGCAATCCTTTAGCCACATCAGCCGTGACTTGATCGAGTGCATACAGCAGGGCGCGATCAGCCACAGACAAATTTTCAATTTTCAATTTTTCATTGTCAATTTTGCTGGGCTCGACGCCGGCGGCCTCACACTGCATCAACACGAAGCGTGATGCGTTCCACAGCTTGTTAATGAAGTTGCGGTACCCCGCGATTTTCTCTTCGTAGAGACGCGAATCGGCACCGGGACTCTGTCCCACAATCATCGAGAGACGCAACGCATCGGCACCGTAATTACCGATCATATCGAGTGGATCGATCATCGTGGATGGATCACTCTTGCTCATTTTCTTTCCGTCGCGCGTGCGAATAAGACCATGGAGGTAGACCGTCTTAAACGGAATCTGCCCTGTCGCGTAGGTCGTCATCAGAATCATACGGGCAACCCAGAAGAAGAGGATGTCATAGCCTGTTTCCATCACGGATGTCGGATGGAACTTCTTGAAGTCCGGACTCTGATTCAGGATGTCTTCCAGTGATAATGAAAAATCGTCGGTGAGTTTCGGATCAACAAGTGTCGACCACGTCCATAGACCCGAGCTGAACCACGTATCAAGTGTATCGTCGTCCTGCATCCAACCGTCCCCCTCTGGAGCCTTTGCGCCGACATAGACCTGATCCCCTTTATACCAAACAGGGATGCGGTGTCCCCAGTAAATTTGGCGGGAAATGCACCAGTCACGGAGGTTGTCGATCCAGTGGAAGTACGTCTTCCCGAAACGTTCGGGAACGATGGTGATATCACCGTGGTGAACCACGTCATGCATCACTTCCTTCAGACTCATCTTCTTCCCCTTCCAGTCGACTACCGGCTTATTCACATCAATGAACCACTGCAGCTTGATCTGCGGTTCGATGGTTCCCCCGCCGCGCTGGTTGGTCGCTTTGTTATGCACGTAGTTCGGATCCTCTTTAACGACCAAGTTCTTAGACTTCAGCTTTTCGACAATCAGCGGCCGTGCATCTTCGATCTTCATGCCGGCAAATTCTTCTGCAATCAGCAGCAGTTTTCCGTTGTAATCAATCACCTGTTCTTTCTCGAGTCCATGACGCTCAGCAATCTCAAAGTCTGCCGTGTCGTGCCAGGGCGTAATCGTCATTACACCGGTACCGAAGGCTGGATCCACTGCCTCATCTTTGATGACCGTTGCACGAACAGGTCCGTTGATCCACTCAGCTTCAAACGTATCGCCGTGTTTGTACTGCTTGTAGCGATCATCCTCCGGATGCATCACCACATACTTATCGCCGAACTTTGTTTCAGGACGTGATGTCGAGATCTGGAACGGACCGTATTGGAACGTATAAAACGGAGCCTTCTCCTCGACGTACACCACTTCATCATCGGACACCGTCGTCTGCAGTTTTGGATCCCAGTTCACAATGCGATGACCACGGTAAATAAGACCATCGTCGTACATCTTCTTGAAGACCTCATTGACCATGCGGTTCAACGCCGGTTCAAAGGTGTAGCGCTCGCGGCTCCAATCGCAGCTTGATCCCATTTTGCGCACCTGACCACGAATCGTGTCTTGGCTTTGATCAACAAACTCTGCGATTTTCTCAATCAGCTTTTCGCGTCCTAACTCCTTCCGAGGATCTTTCATTCCTTCGGACTTCAACTTTTTGATCACCACGTTCTCCGTCGCAATCGCCGCATGGTCCGTTCCCGGAACCCACAGCGCCTCCTTGCCGTTCATGCGCGCAAAGCGGATGAAGATATCCTCGAGCGCCAACATCACCGCATGACCAAGATGCAGCTGCCCCGTCGCATTGGGCGGCGGCATGCTGATGGTAAACGGCTCTTTCGTGCTATGAGCATCTGCTTTAAACGCACCGCTTTCCTCCCACATCTTGTAAATGCGGTCCTCTACTGCCTTTGGGTC
>CAZUVN010000095.1:0-2778 GCA_964623835.1 uncultured Candidatus Peribacteria bacterium | reverse complement strand
CTACCACGGAAGGACGTGGAGAAGATCTTCGGAAAGAACTTGTTTGCCGACACATCGCTGATGCCGCTCTACAAAGAACTGTTAGGGCTGGAAGGATTTAAGCCATTTGAGTGCGTGGGAACACCGGAAGAAACGGCCGCTGCCTTCGTTCTTGCACGAAAGAAGGACAATTGGGACGATACACCGGTCATGAGCATGTTCATTAATGACGTGCTGCCCGGGATGAATAATCCAGAGGAGTTAATCGACAACGCCATGAAGAAGTCGGATGAGCACTGCATTCCCGCAGAATTTCTGCCACTTCTCCCCGCATGAGAATTTCTGATCTCAACGGCAAAACCGTCTGCGTGCTCGGGTACGGGCGCGAGGGCAAAGCGATGGTCGAGGCACTGGAAAAACACGCACCACAGTGCGAAATTACGATTGCCGATAAAGACACAACAATTGAACCAGAGAATGGTAAACACTGGCTGCAGGTTGGCGAAGGCTGGTTAAAGAACTTGGAGAAGTTTGATGTCATCATTAAGTCGCCTGGTATTCCCCCATCCGTCCTGCCATCTGATATCAAAAACCTGACATCTAGTACGCAGATTTTCCTCGATACGATTGCCGACTCCGGTGCCATTACCGTGGGAGTGACTGGAAGCAAAGGGAAGAGCACTACATCATCGCTCATCCATCACATCCTTAGAAGCTTTGGAGCTGAGAAGCTAAGAAGCTTTTTAGTCGGTAACATCGGCAATCCCGCTATCAGTCACATCGATGACGCAAAGCCGGGCACCGTCTTTGTGATGGAAATGAGCAGCTATCAACTAATGCATCTGACAACCAGTCCGCACATTGCTGTTATCACCAGCTTTTTCCCCGAGCACCTCGATTATCATGGTTCCGAAGAAGCGTATCTGGAAGCCAAAAAGAATATAACGCGCTATCAAGGAGCCGATGACCTCGTGTTCTTTAACGATACGATGAAAGGATCGATAGAGATTGCGAAAGAAGGAGATGGACGCAAAATCCCCTTCTCCGCCGATGACTGTCCGATTGATCTATCCGAGACACGGCTGATTGGTGATCACAACCGCAGCAATATCGCCGCTGCCTGCATGGTTGCCGCATGTCTTGGTATTGATGGAAAGACAGCTCTCGAAGCGATCAAAACCTTCACCCCACTCCCACATCGCCTGCAATCGCTTGGCGTGCATCACGGCATCGAATGGGTTGATGACGCGATCTCGACCACGCCCGAATCTGCCATTGCCGCCCTCGACGCACTCGGCGATAGAGTAACAACGATGATTCTAGGAGGACACGACCGAGGTTATGACTTCAGCGAACTGGCTGAGCGAATAAAGGATTCGTCGATTGAATTGATTCTTCTGTTTCCCGGCTCCGGCCCACGTATACGTCAGGCATTAGTAGATGCAGCCGTAAGCGCAGAAATGATCGATGTTCAGTCGATGGAGGAAGCTGTCCAAGCAGCTAAAAGCTACAAGCTAACAGCTAAAAACTCACCAATCGTTCTCCTCTCCACCGCCTCCCCCAGCTATGGGATGTTCAAGAATTTTGAGGAAAAAGGAGATGCATTTCGTCGATGCATAGAATTGCTTAAATAGTCAATTTGTGTTAAAATAATAGGGTGAAATACCAGATAAAAACCCGCCTTCAATACCCCAAATTAAGCCTCCTCGCCTGCTCGTTTCTGCTGGCCTATATCCTCTATTTGCAGGGGTTTTTTGACCTGCTGCCAGAACTCCTAAACGGCCACGGGTACATCTCGATGTTCTTGGGTGGACTACTCTTCAGCTTCGGATTCACGACGCCTTTTGCGATCGCAATCTTCGTCGAAATGGCCGATACCGTACACCCTGTCCTTGGTGCCATGATTGCTGGAGTCGGGGCTATGGTATCGGACATGACCATCTTCGAATTCGTCCGGTTCTCCTTCATGGATGAATTTCGCCGATTGAAACGGACGGCGGTCATCCGCTGGATGCGTGATCGGTTTCACCATGAGAGTGTTCCTGAACGAATTCGCCAATACACCGCATGGTCAATTGCCGGCATCCTGATTGCCTCTCCGCTACCCGATGAGTTGGGTGTCACGCTCCTAAGCGGCTACACCGAATTAAAACCACGCACCTTTGCGGGGATCTGCTTCGCGTTTAATACGGTCGGCGTTTTTACCATGCTGATTGCATCACAGACACTCGGCTCTTAAGCAGCGGACCCATCTCCAGCTTTTACCTTCGCAGGGCGGAGCACTTTGCCATGCAGCTCGTATCCTTCTTCAAACACTTCAACAACCTTTCCATCTTCCCCTGCACCAAGGCTAAGCACTTCGTGACGATCGGAATCGACTGTTTCCCCAAGCGACTTCATGCGCTTTAAGCCCGCATCGCTCACCTGCTTCATTAAATCGGATTCGATGGCTGCAACACCCTTCACCCACTCATGATTTTTGAGATCGTCCGGAACATGCTGGAACGCACGCTGGAAGTTATCGAGCGTCGGGAGCAATCGCACCAGCATTCCTTCTGAGGCAAACTTCCGCATATCCTGCGCATCGCGCTCGACACGCGCTTTTGCATTCTGCAAATCGGCCTGCGCACGTGCGGCCAAGTCTTTCATTTTTTCAAGCTCCGCCTGCAGCGCTTCGATCTGCTGCACGGAATCGTCGCCGGTTGTCTGGTTTTGTGGATCGGTCATAAGGAGAAGTTAGAGTTCGGGAGCAACACACGGCACTGCAGGATCTGCAATGCAGTTTTCGGCTGGCGGTAC
>CAZUVN010000094.1:0-2826 GCA_964623835.1 uncultured Candidatus Peribacteria bacterium | reverse complement strand
GATCCGGTCGATCGATGACGACCCATGCGGGAACATCAATGCCTGCCGGGTCCGGCACGATGACGCTGGGATACGCGCCGTAGCGGAAGATCGGGTAGTACACGTTTGCACCAGGGCTCAGCAGCGTGAATGTGTCGTGTTCCCGAATGCTCGGCAGCAGGGCGTTCGCCTTTGCATAAACGGAATCGAATGCGCGCAATTGTTTTTGTGTATCGTCGGCTAACACATAATCGCGGATGTCGGTCACCGCATAGGACACAATTTCACTGCCCATGCGGATATCGAACACCAGCCAGCAGAAAGAAAAGAAGATCATGAATATACCCAAGCCCAACTTCCCGTTGCGTTTTACGCGACCGACAATCCAGCTCACTATGGCAACAGCAAACAGAAGGGGATACAGCACGCGGCCGACTGCCCACGCAAGCGGCGGAAGATTGTCGAACAGCTCTGCGCGTAAGACGGAGTTGGTTGCAATGAGCGGACCCCAGAGGAAATTGATGCTGTACGAACGGAACGAATCGAACGTCCAAAAGCTCCGCCAGAGTTCAATGATGCGCTCATAAATGGTCCAGTGGCGGAACTGTATTTCCTCGATGATCACGTCGGATCCCGCGGGGAACGCGAGTGCTAATTGATCGGTCTGCCAGTTCCACTGCGGATAGCTGGACACCATCACATGCACATCGTGCATAAAGCCGTCGCCGGGAATGCGGAAGTATGCCTGTATCAGCTGATCGGGAGTCGATCCTTTCTCCTGCCACAGGACAGATCCTTCAGTATCTTTTGAGGCTGCCGCACGAATCGTGATCACATCCGTCGGCCCATCCATTGGACCGTTGCCCCAAACGATGTAGCCATCCGCTTGGGTGGCGATACGTAAACCGTCGTCCGTAATTTCCGCCGTTGTCTGCGGAGTTGTCTGAGCTGTTTTAGGCATGTTACCGCGAAAATTCCACGGAATAATTTCTTCCGCGTGAGCTATGCCTACAGTCATACTCAGAAGAAATGTGCCGATGATTGAGCGAGTGAGCACGAGAGGGATTCTACAACTGCTTACCGCTCTCCCGCTACGTCAATATCTTCCGGTCCACCACTGACAACAGCCTTGATGCGTCGCACACCTGCACTCGAACTTTCCTCTTTCTGAATCTTGAACGATCCGAGTACGCCGGTACGCGACACATGCGGTCCGCCGCAGATCTCTTTGCTGAACACGGTCCCGTCGCCGATTTTTCCGCTGCCTGCAGTCATGCCCTGTGGATCGCCCATCACATACACCTTCACCTCCGATCCGTAGCGGTCATCGAACACGCCGATAGCACCTTCCTCTTTTGCACCGTCGACGCTGGTCAGGTGATAGGTCACCGGCAGATCGGCCTTAATTGCGTCGTTCACCAGCTGCTCCACCTCTGCAATTTGTTCCGGCGTCATCTTGTCCGCATGGGTAAAGTCGAAGCGCAGACGCTCCGCGGTGATGTTGCTTCCTTTCTGCATCACATGGTTTCCAAGGACGCGATGCAATGCGGCGTTTAGTAGATGCGTCGCTGTATGAAGCTTGGTCGTCTCGCTGCTGTTATCGGCCAATCCGCCTTTAAATTTCTGTTCAGCTCCTGCGCGTGAAAGGCTTTGGTGAGCGGCAAAAGCTGTATTAAATCCTTGTTCATCAACGGTTAGGTTTTGCTCAGCGGCCATCTCTTTGGTCAGCTCGAGCGGGAAGCCGTAGGTGTCATATAAATGGAAGGCGAGTTGTCCATCGATCTGTCCGCCGGTTGTTTCCTCTGCGACTTTTGCAAATCGTTTCAGCCCTTCCTGAAGCGTTTTTCCGAACTGCTGCTCTTCGTGGCTCAGTGTATCGCGAATCTCTTTTTCCTTATCCTTCAGGGCTCCGTAGATATGTCCGTATTGAGCAACCACTTCATCGGCAATGCTCGCGCAGAACGATCCATCGTGTGTGATACCAAGTGCGCGTGCCGAGCGAATCGCGCGGCGAATGAGACGACGCAAGACATAGGCCTGGTCGACATTTCCCGGTTTGACGCCATCGGCGATCATGAAGACGGAGGCTTTTAAGTGGTCGGTGATGATACGAAGGTGACGGATATCCGTTGTCCGTTGTCCGTTGTCCGTTTGAAGAGATCGGACTTTTTCCAAAATCGGCTTCATCCGATCGGTCTCATACACATTGCTTACTCCCTGCAGCACTGCCGCAACGCGCTCCAATCCCATACCCGTATCTACACACTGCTGCTTAAGCGGGGCAAACGTTCCATCTGCCTGCTTGTCATACTGCATAAACACGTCGTTCCAAATTTCCATCCACTCAGCGTCATGCGTGGCGGGATTGCCGGTTGGCTCGCCTTCTCCTACCCAGTAGAACATTTCGGTGTCCGGGCCGCAGGGGCCTGTCTGTCCGGCGGGTCCCCACCAGTTTTTTGCCTTCGGTAAAAATCCAATTCGTTCGGCGGGAATTCCCAGCTTCATCCAGATATCCGCAGACTCATTGTCGCGCGGGGCATCGGTGTCTCCTTCAAAGCAGGTGACGGCCAAGTGGCTGATGGGGATTTCCAAGACATCGGTCAGAAATTGGAAGCTCATCGTAATTGCGCCTTCTTTAAAGTAATCACCCAAGCTCCAGTTACCCATCATCTCGAACATCGTGAGGTGAGAGGCATCACCGACTTCATCGATGTCGCCGGTGCGAACGCAGCGCTGCGCATCAACCAGTCGCTTGCCCATCGGGTGCGGCTCTCCCAGAAGATAGGGAACCAGCGGGTGCATACCGGCCGTCGTAAACAGGACCGTTGGGTCGTTTTCGGGCACAAG
>CAZUVN010000093.1:0-2840 GCA_964623835.1 uncultured Candidatus Peribacteria bacterium | reverse complement strand
CCATACATCAATTCTCTCGCGCATGCTCGCGCAGGCGCTCATTTTGACCGCGTTCATTGTCGTTGTGCTGACGACGCTTTCATTCCTTGTTTCGCGGTCGGTAGTGGAGCGTGCGGTTCGGTCACAGCTGGCATCGGTCGCAACGATTGCGGAAGATTCATTGGAACAAACACTACTGTCTCATCACGAGCGCGTCTCGTTGCTGCTTGCGCATGCCGATATTCAATCCATTCTCTCCGGAGAATCGAAAGTACCGACATTGCAGCGGCTAATGGTGCAGCTTCAGAGAGATGAACCGTCCATCAGCAGTATGGAAGTACGCGATCGCACCGGTCGGTTGCTCGCACGCACCGGTGACGAAATTGGTTTGCCCGATGCAGCGCGGCAGGTGCCGTATCGCCGACCGCTTATCGGCTCCCATGGATGGACGTATTACGATGTCATCAGTCCAATCTGGTCCGGCACACAACGCATCGGATACTTGGCTGTGCGTTATGACGCGCAGTCCGCCCTTGCACCGCTTATTGCCGTTGCGCCGACCATTGGCGACACAGCAGAAGTTGTCATTGTGCGCGGGAGCGGAGCTGAACTTGAGCTACACCATCTCTCATCCCAACTGAATGACTCCTACATTCTGACGCTTGCCGGTGAACGGACGCAGACATGGATGAACGTGCTTGATGGTGTCGAGGACGTATCGAGCCAGATCGATTATCGTGGCCGCGATGCATTGATTGTTACACGCTATTTACCAACTCTGGGTTGGGGCTTGCTGTTTCAAGTGGAGCGTGCTGATGCATTAAAAGACGTTCGGACACTTGCGTATGTCCATGCGTCGATTGGTACCGTGTTGCTCATGCTGGCTGCGCTCCTTGCGTGGCTGCTCGCACGACAGCTGACGGAACCGCTGCGCTTGCTTACCGCACGCGTACGCCAACTCGGACCCAACCACTGGGCTATTAAACGCAGTGTCCTTAGTGGCGATGAAGTGGAGGTGCTCGACCATGTTGTCGTGGACATGGCAGGTCGTCTGAAGCGTGTCTATGATCATCAGGAAGAAGTGATTGAGGAGCGGACGAAAGAACTGAAGCAGCAGTACGCGCTCGACCGTTCTATTCTCGAATCGATTGAATACGGTGTGGTTACCGTCGATCGGCGCGGCATTATTACCGGAATGAACCCGGCAGGTCTGCGCCTTCTTGCAGTATTGGAAGCAGACATCATGGGTAAATCTGTGGAGCACGTCATCAAGATTTTTGGCCATAGAGGTGATGCATTGGCCGGGGCTCATCCGCTAATGAAAGCCCTCAAGACGGGTGCGACAAATCGTTCCCCTGCGAATGCGCATTACAACGTACTTCGTGCAGACGATCAGTTGATGCCGGTGCTTTACTCCGTTACGCCACTGAAAGCCGCAGGCAAAATCTTCGGTGGGATTATGGTGTTCCAGGACATCACCGAAGAGCGCAAAATCGATTATCTCAAATCGGAATTTATCTCGCTTGCGTCACATCAGTTACGTACTCCGCTCTCGGCATTGCGCTGGTACACCGAACTGATGGCGGAAAAACAGAAGGGTATGGACAGCGAACAACGTGGCTATCTGCAGGAGATGAAGAAGTCTGTCGAGCGCATGGTTCGTTTGCTGGCGGCTCTACTCAATGCATCGCGCATGGATAGTGGCAATCTGCAGCCGGAGCTGAAGGATGTTGATCTGCATGTATTCATGCGCGAATTAAAGGAAGATATGGAGGCCTCCGCGCGTGAAACAGGTACCAAGCTCGATGTTCGTTTGCCACGTGCCAGTATTCACATGAAAACAGATCCGACGCTGTTGCGGATTGTGCTGCAGAACTTGGTCGGTAATGCGATCAAATATGCCAAGAGTGGCAAAAAGAACATGGTAACAATCGACCTTGCTTCCGGCAGAGGTGGCATCGCTATTTCCGTTTCTGACAGCGGTCTCGGTATTCCGCGAAGCCAGCAGCAGCGGATTTTCCAGAAGTTCTTCCGCGCTAGCAACGTCCGCAAAATCGATACCGATGGAAACGGTCTTGGTCTCTATATCAGCAAAACGATCGTCGATCGTCTCGGAGGGAAAATCGAATTCACCTCCAAAGAAAATGAGGGGACGGTGTTTAAGGTCACCTTCGGAAAATCGCGCACCAAAAAAGCGGCCTAAGCCGCTTACTTGGTCCTGCCCCTCTATACGCCGGGTTCTGTACTCCTTGCGGAGTGACGATCATCTCTCTGGGGTGCCGGTTGCCCGAACACCTCAACCAGCCTTTGCATAAAGCTTCGGCCGGCATTGTGCGGAGGGGAAGACAGAGCGACGGAACCATCGCTGAATCTGCCGACCCAATTCCTCCTTGCTCCACCATAAGTTTACCTACCAAGCACTCACGTGTAGTGCTCGATCCACGGTACTCCGTGGCGTTTCACTCCCCAATAAAGGGGGTACGTCTCTGTGGCACTAGTTCTACGACGGCTTTACCTGATATGTGCCGCCGCGACGGATGTTATCCGCATGGCGTTCCGATGGAGCCCGGACGTTCCTCTCTCGGCGTAGCTTTCGCGTAGCCGGAGCGATCGTCCAAGGAGCAGGAACCCTATTATCCCACTGTTAAGCCATTTTTACAAGTTTTGCTTGGGATTTTCCTCTAAAAAATGTAGAGTCTCCCGGTCTACCAAGCCACCATAGCTCAGCTGCCTAGCCTCACTTGCGAGGCGTTGTAGAAGAAGGCCAGCTCGATCGGGTGATCAAAACGGGAGACAATCATCTTTACCAGCCACCATAGCTCAGCTGGTAGAGCACCTCACTTGTAATGAGGTGGTCGCCG
>CAZUVN010000092.1:0-2916 GCA_964623835.1 uncultured Candidatus Peribacteria bacterium | reverse complement strand
TGGAAGATATCCTGCAGGACTGCGGCCTCAAAACGCCGCTCAACCGCTGCGCGGGATACGCCGGACTGACAACGCTCAAACAAATTCTGGAACACTTGGAAGAGCATGACATCCGTGTAAAAGCCGGTCTCGGCGATGCACCAATGATGATGCAGGCTGGCCATCCGTTCATGACGGAGATTCCTGAGCACCTTCGATCGTATGTGATGGAAATGCCACACTCGACCATCTTGAATGCGCTGTGCACCGAAGATCCGTCATTTGTTGCGATGACCACGACGCGTAAAGGATGCATGAACGGCGCGCTGCTCTGTGAGGAACTGGTCGCCTGGATGGTTTCGGCGTACGGCGATCGTCTGACGGTTGCAGAACACCTACCGGTCACGACAGTTCGATTGCATGCAAACAATGCAACACTCGAAACAGAGGGGCCGACCATCAAAGCGAATCGCGTTGTACTGTGCACGAACGGATTCGAACATTTTTCAATTAAGAACGAGCACGGAGGAGACATCGATACGTCTTTCCACGCCAATGTGCAAGGAACCATCGGCTACATGACCGGATATCTTGATGAGCCCGGGCAAAATGCGATGGCTGTCAGCTATCACCGCAATCTCGACTATCATGAACCGTATCACTACCTGACGCGCCGACCGTACGAACATGCGACCCACGGCAACAAGACATTGCTGTGCCTGGGCGGACCCGAACGTGCACTGCCCGATAGTGCGACGTACGATCCTCAGAACGCACCACCGGCGGATATTGCCGAAGAGCTTGATGCAGTACTTCGAAGTTCGTATCGCGATCTTCTACCGACCGCAACACGCACGTTCCTATGGCAAGGACTGATGGGATACACACCGAACTATATTCGCCGCATCGGATTTGAGCCGAAGAACAAGGTGCTTCTGTACAACCTTGGGTGCAACGGCGTCGGTATGATGCCGTCGGTCTACGGTGGAAAGCGCATTATGCAGCTGCTCAACGGCATTCATTTGAATCCGTCTATTTTTGATCCGGAAAACGGAGACAAATAAACTGGTGCTGCTATTCTGCGGATGTGACGATTGCACGTTTGTTCACCGCACTTATTCTTACGATGCATCTCACCGTTGCCACGGTGTTCGCAGCGTCTTTTCCCGACATGGATCGTTCGTGGTTTGAGTATCGCGATGCAGCGGAAACATTGGCCGAGCGCGGCACGTTAACAGGAAATCCCGATGGGACATTCAGACCGAAAGATCCAATTAACCGCGCGGAGTTTTTAACCATCGTGTTCCGTGGGCGATCGAATACAGAGCCAGCGCATGACAGCTGTTTCAGTGATGTGGCAGAAGACGCATGGTATGCACCGTATGTCTGTGCCGCTGAGCATCGCAAAATTATTCAGGGATATCCGGACGGCTCATTTAGACCGGAGCAAGCGGTGAACTTCGCAGAGGCGATGAAGATGTTGCTGCTCGCCTATGACAGAGAAATTCCTGCACGCAGCGGTCTTGCATGGTACGAGTCATACACGCGAGAGTTTGATAAGACGGATATTCTCGCACGGCATTCGTATGTTCCATGGGAACCACTGAACCGCGAACGCGCGGCCGATTTGTTACTGCGATTCTTGGAACACGATGAAGATCGTGTTGTGCCGAATTTGTCCGAAGGATGTGGCAAAGTCTCACGCGATGTTCGAACGACGCTGACGGTAAACGGCATTGAGCGTTCATTTTTGCTGACAGAACCCAATGATGCATCGCCACGCGATCCCCTCCCCCTCATTGTCGCATTCCATGGGCGCACAAATTCCAATGAACAGATTCGCCGATACTTTGGGTTAGACCGTGCAGCGGATAACTATTACATCGCGTATCCCGCTGCATTGCAGAAAGAAACCGGCACCTTCCACTGGTCGGATCCCGGAGACAAACTTTCAACCCTACGCGACATCGCATTCTTTGATGCAATTGTTGAGGAAATCGGCAATGCACATTGCATCGATCTCGATCGCATTTACACCGTCGGGCATTCATTGGGCGCGTGGATGGCAAACAGCGTCGCCTGTGCCCGCGGCGATGTTGTCCGTGCATCTGCCACCGTTGGCGGATCTGCCATGATTGCACCGTGTGCAGGACCAAGTGCCGCGATGATTATTAATAACCCCGATGACACACTTTCGCCACACAAAGGCGTAGAGGCAGTGCGCGATCATCGATTGAAAACAAATGCGTGCGGGCCGAAAACTGCTGACGCTCCGCCAGCATCACTGTTGTGTAAGGAATACACCGACTGTGACGGCGGCAATACTGTCGTATGGTGTCCGCACGAATTGGATCGCGATGAACGTGGAACCTACTATCCGCACTGGTGGCCAGATGGAACAGGACAGGCGATCATCAACTTCTTCGATGACTTGAGCTAAACATGGTAGAATTACACGCATGCATCTTTATTCCCAGAGAGATCCGCTCTACAAAAATCTGAAGCTTGGTAAAAGCGCGCTCACCGTTGGTGATTACGGCTGTTTTCTGTGCAGCATTGCCACTCTCTTTCAAAAAGATCCCTCTGCATTACTGGGCGTAAGTGAGGCATTTACCGACGATGGCATCCTCAACTCAAACATCCTCGCACAATGTTGCGAAGGTGTTGCTGGAGCGAAAACGACAGATGCCCCCGAAGGCTGGTGCATTGCAGTAACAGATCATTACGCATCAAAAGGATTCACGCAGCATTTCTTCTGTGTGAATGTACAAACCAAAGAGCAGATCGATCCGTTGAAATTCCCTACTGTAGTTGAACCACTCACGTTTAACATTCAATCGTATCGCCCATTTACGAATGTGGTGCTGAAGTCTGGTGCTGCAGCATCGTCAACAAATGCCACGAGCAAACCCGCTACACCAAAGAAAGCATCTGACC
>CAZUVN010000091.1:0-2974 GCA_964623835.1 uncultured Candidatus Peribacteria bacterium | reverse complement strand
CCGTCGCCTGTTGCGTTCGTTAACGAGGAATCATCCGCGTCCGATATCAAGAAGACACAGCGCTATCTGCGACATATCGGCTACTACCGTGGTCGCACCGATGGTCAGTATTCGACCAAGCTCTATAACGCGATCTTCGCCTATCAATACGATAACGGCTTAGTCGGGTCGCCTGTTTCCCCTGGTGCCGGACGCATCGGCCCGCTTACGAAAGAATTGCTCGATCGCGGCATGATGCTCAAGCGTGTAACGTCGTACATGAAGCGCTTTAACATGACGAATGTTGCGGATTCGGGGGAATTGGGGACGCTGTAAGTTGTATTTATTTTTTTATCATTCAATGAATAATTTTCTAAGCCACTCGCCGGATAATCAACCATCACTCATTAATGCCGATATCGAAAGCATTAACTTCCCGAACGAACGTTACAAAAAATTTGCTGAAATAATTCAGAATCTTGGGGTTCTTGAAGAGAGATTGCACACGCGGCACCGTCTCCTTGAAACTGCCGATCTTTCGCCGGACGCTAGGATCGATAAAATCAGAACTGCCATTCAAGAATTAAAAAAGGAAATGCATGACCTCTTACTCAAAAAACATTCCTACCCCGACGGCCCCTGTCTTATGATTACGCAAGATGATGCGAAAAAATTCGGTATTTTCCATAATACTGACAAGCTGGAATTCCGCGATGCAGATGCACAAAATCTTGCATTTTACCTAGAAAGTATTGTCCGTTTTCAGTATGAATTAGCAGGGCATTTTGTAAACAGAGGTGGCTACGAAGAAGGTGAAAGGCTGGCCATGATTGAAGATACAACCCGCCATCTCCATTCAAATATTCAACATATGATGGATATTCTGACTGGGAAGTTTGATAAGCCAAGGAAAAGGAGACATTCTGATGATTGAATTACTGACAGGTGAAATTGTATCTGCTAGTCTGTTTCCCTATGAAACGGATTGGAGTCGCGCTGTTTCTCGTCCTATTTCCGGTAACCACATTCGCAGCAGAGACGCCTCTGACTCGGCGCGATGGTTTTTTGCAACTCTGGAACAGCATCAGCCGTCCGGCTGAACCGTTCAAGACACAGTTTGATGATGTGCCGGAGCCGGCACGCGGATCGCTGGAGATCGACTTTGCAGCGGGGCGGGGGATTATCGACACTGAAGAAGACAACTTTTACCCCGATGAGCCGTTGCGGCTTCAGCAAGCACTGATTTGGCTCTTCCGTACACGCAATGCAACAGATGATCCGAAAGATACGAATCCCGAAACAATGACCGGTTTGCTTGCACGTTATCCCATCGCATATCTCACGGAGGAGAATAGGAGTGATACGGTGTCAGAGGCGATGCTGTTCGATCTGATGCGTGAACTTGATACACAGTTGATGACCGAGGAACATGAAGTGAGTTTGTATGCGGAAAAATTTCACGGCAAAGGTGGAGCGTTCGGCGAGCAGTTTAATATGTACGAGATGACCGCGGCACATCGCAGTTTTCCGTATAACACACTGGTGAAAGTGACGAATGTCCGAAACGGAAAGAGTGTGAAGGTTCGCATTAACGACCGCGGACCGTATCATCCTGGCCGAGATATGGATTTGAGCCTTGCAGCATTCACCGCCATCGAAGATCGCTCGAAAGGAAAATTCATGGCGACTTTCCAGCGCTTGGGTGATGTAAATTTGGTCGGCGAATGTGCACCGGATGATCGGCAGCAGCAGCGACTGAGCAGAGATGTGATACTCGATCGCGGCGTGCCGCATCGCTGGCACTTAGGCGATACGCTCGTATTATCATCACAAAAGCCGTTCGTCGTTCGCGGTATTACGTACCCAGACGGAAACGGGGAGAAGCTTCAGGACTTTGTGCTCCCCGGTGAGACCTATGAAATCCTTCCGTCGATGGAAGGCTCATATACCTTCAAATTGGGGACGATTGACGGTCGGATGCGGGAGATGACGATGGGGGTGGTAAAATGTCCAGAATAGGTATTTTGTGGGAATATTGACAAAACTATCAATTTATTCATAATATATGCCTTTTATGGCAAAGCTTAAAAGTTCCCCGAATGGCTCAGAAGCGCGTAACGGACATTTACCGTTGCGTGCCGATAGACGCTCAGTATTGGAGCAGGTTTCATCGATAAATGAGAGCTTGTGGGCACTGATTGAAAATGCACATCGAGGTGCGGCAAAGGGGGCACGAAAAAATATTATTAGAGTACAACAAGGAATTGCGGAGACGGTTCGTATCTTACAGCAAGAAATTCCTGACTTTATTCACACGAAGGCCCCAGATGTTTTTCATACTGCTGATGAGTTTGATGAATTCTGGGATAGGGTCGAACAACTCGCGATCAGTGCCAAGAACGCCGCCCCGTTTGAACTCACCAAGCAGCTGCAGCGGCGTATCACTGCTTCATTCACTGAAATTCGCAGTCGCTTCCATGCTGTTTTACATAACGCCACGCCTTCGTCAGATCAAATTGCTCCCAATGAATCCTTTGCACCGCATCCTGCGAATGATCTGGAACAGAATGTCCTTGCTCCCGATGTAAATTTTTCCAGCGGAAGTGCGACAGTAGTTCCGAGTGAACCATCAAGTGAGCATGCAATGACGCTTTCCGAGGTTCTCGAAATTCTTGACCTCGATACACCCGAATTGCAGACCGAGTACATTGTTTCCAAATTACATGCGGAAGCAGCACTGGCATTCACGGATTATCTCGCAAGTATCCGCATTCCGGCGGGATATGCAACTAAAACCCCGGCGTGTGATGTGCATGTACTTCTAAAGCTTTTTGCGGCTGTCGAGGGTGCGTTGTCCGTTGCGGTGCAGAGTGGTGATCTGAAGTTTGAAACCATACGAGATCGATTGCGTTCTTCGTTGCCTATTGATGTCTTTATGCCTCTTCTTGAAAGATTGAAGCCCGAAGCAAAATTTGAATTCAATTCTGCAGTGTGC
>CAZUVN010000090.1:0-3015 GCA_964623835.1 uncultured Candidatus Peribacteria bacterium | reverse complement strand
TGTAGGACGCCCTTTTGTGTATCGGGTATGTTAATGCTTACTCGTACATCGCCCCACGCACGACCGGCTGGTTAAAGTCGACCCATGTGAAGGTAGTCTCGCCATCGGTCCACGCTACGGCGCCGCTCGTCGAGGGTGTACCCGGCTGATCAATCACCATGCGCAGGAACAAGTCGCCGGTGAAGGACGAATCAATCGCGATATCGCCGACGAGTCTCATCGTTCGGGTCGTATCGACAATGCCAATCGACTGGTCGATACCGGAACAAGTGATGGTCGTGGAAGAAACCGAGCACGATGTTGAAGCGGATCCGTCTGTATTACGCAACATGACGTTGCTGAGCGAAATGCCGTTCGACATCTCGGCAGTGAATGTCAGAGACGTGAGACGAACCGGGTGCAGTGACTCCGGCGTATCTGCGGTAAAAAGAAACTCGCCCAGTGTCCTACCTGGCCCGCCAATCACCGCACCGCCCTGATCCTCGCCAGCATTTTCAATCGACGTGATACGTGCCAATGCCGTCTCAAACGTTGGGAATGTTTCAGTTGTGGAATTGCGATACTCCTCGCTGCTCCAGCGTCCTTCCCCGGTTGCTTCGATTTCCGTTACACGCAGATCTTCGCCGCTCTGTCCGCCATCATTATCCGACTTTAGGCGTGCACGAAGATAGATATGCCGCTCCTCTTTGTAAGGCAAAAGCATGGAACCAAATGGAATGTCCGCATGGAACTGCGTGTCGCTGCCATTTACCCGGGAAGCAGTCGCAATCTGCGTGCCGAATTCATCGTACACTAATAGGGACTGGATGGACGTGACCCCGGATGCCAAGGTGATATCCAGATCGCGGATATCAACGGGCTCCAAACTACTGAAGAAGTCAGCGGCGGCGATGGCCGGACTCAGTTGGCCAAGCAAGAGAATATGTGAGCGAACGGACTCCGGCATGGCGGAGCTGCGAGAAGATGAACTCATCGAAGACGAACGCGAAGACATTGATGACACGCTCGATCGACTGGAAGACGAACGTGAAGACGTTCTACTGGAAGAACTCATCTGTTCCGCATCGCGCAGTTCATCGAGACGCCCCTCGGCTTCTGCGACAAAGCCGACGGTCAGTCGTGCCATTTCACCACGGGTAATGCGATCACCGGCAACCAGTCCCGAGATATCAAGATCGACGTCCCTTGCTGCATTTACAAAGGGAACGTACCAATCCATACCTTCTGTATCTCCGACAATCGGAAGGGCATACAAGGTAACGAGAATTTTCACTGCTTCCTCGTACTGAATGTCACGAGTCGGTTCAAATCGCCACTGTGATTCTGGTACTCCAGCAACTGCATTACCGCGGACAAGACCTGCAAACTTTGCGCGACAGACATCTTCCGCATACCACGCATCACGCGAGACATCGGGGAAACAGTTCGTCGCAACCGTACGGTTATCGTTCAACAGTCGCATGATAATGGTGACAAATTCTGCACGATTCAAGCGACGATTGGCCGCATACGTGCCGTCATCGTTACCGCGCAAGACGCCCAAACGCGTGAGTGTACTGACAGCGACGTTGGTAGAGCGATCCCACGGAGCATCGCTATACCGACTAAGGTCGATATCGGTGAACCGCAGATCATCATCCGCTGCCCACGAACTCATCGATGAGGAGCGAGATGACGAAGGCAGCGAAGATGACTGTGAGGAACTCGTCATCATGCTACTGCTGCTGATAAACGCATTACTGGTACTGGAACTGCTTGAACTGCTGGAGGCGCTCTGCGCGAGAGCAGCCAACGGTACTAGAACAAGCAAAAAGGCCGATAGAGGGAGATGGAGAGGTCTCATAGTGTCTTAGTAGACGATTGAGAGGATAAACTATTACAGCGACAAAAGCCCGTGTACTCTGCATCCCATGGCCGATCTCTCGTCCCGCATCCGGCACTTCTGCTCCGAACAGGGTCTCAAGTTAAACAAAGACCTCGGTCAGCATTTCCTGATCGATCAATCGGTTCTCGATGCAATCATCGATGCTGCTGGCGTTGAGTCAAACGATCGGATAGTCGAAATTGGCCCCGGTATTGGCGTACTGACACGCGCGCTCTTGGAAAAAACACCGCACGTCACCGCCATCGAGATAGACCCTCGCTTCCCGCGCTTAATTGAAGCGTATCTACGCAGGGACAACCGCAAGCTGCCGATGCCGACGATTATATTGGGCAACGCACTCGATACAGCAATGCCGACCGAGCCATATAAGGTCGTCGCGAATATCCCCTATCACATTACGTCGCCCCTGCTGCGCCACACATTTCTGGAATCCCCGGTGCCGCCGGTATCCCTGACATTGCTGATTCAACGCGAGGTCGCCGAGAAGATTTGCGATGACCATGACCGCGGATTGCTGACAATCATTGTCGGATTGTTTGGAACCCCACGCATCGTGCGGCATGTGAACTCGCTCTGTTTCCTGCCTCCGCCAGCCGTAGAATCCAGCGTGCTACACATCGACTGCTTCCCGCAACCGAAGGCTGATGCGGCGACCATCGAGCAGGTAATGAAACTCGCGAAGCTCGGCTTCAGCGGCAAACGGAAAATGCTGCGCAACACCATGAGTTCGCGCGAGGGTGGCATGGAAGCTCTGGTCAAAGCGAACATCGACCCGACTCGTCGACCGCAGACGCTGAGTGTGGAGGAGTGGATTGAATTGGCAAAAGCAATCGGGCAAGAGTGATCAGACCGCCATCTCCAATGTCGTCACTCGTTTTCCCAATGAGTTGTGATTTGTCATAAATGCCGTCTGATTCTGGTGAACTTCAATCCTGAAAGCCTTGAGATCCGACGCAACTGTATCAACTTTCTTCTCGAGACCATCCATTCGATTATCAATTTTGTTTTCAAAACCATCCATTCTCTTTGTTAGATCCTGATACACATCGGCAATTTCCTGCATCATAATCCGCAGAATTTCGCGATTGCTCAGATCGGGTATGCCTGCACTGTCATCATTCATCATCATG
>CAZUVN010000089.1:0-3038 GCA_964623835.1 uncultured Candidatus Peribacteria bacterium | reverse complement strand
GGCAACGAGAACAACTTTCAATTTCATGCTCTTACCTCCGGGAAGACCATAGCATAAAAAGCAGGGCACGCTAGCAAGGCTCTGGCAACGCGTGTTGCATGCATCGGTTTGTGCTACCATCCGCCCAGACCGTTCTTAAGACACGAAAGGAACATGTCATGCAGCGCGGTTCTATCTTTGCTAACGATGTTGCGTTTGAGGACCGCTTGGTCCTTGACGAAACAGAGTTGGCGAAAAAAATCGAAGCACTCCGGACGTTGGGCGCGAAAATCGTTCTAACGTCTGGAAGTTTCGACATGGCTCATATCGGCCACATGCGCTACTTACGTAGTGCTCGGCAACTCGGGGACTTCCTGATCGTTGGAATCGACTCTGACGAGAAGGTCCGGAAGCGTAAAGGCGAATACCGCCCGATCATTCCGGAAAAAGAGCGCGCTGAGATGATTGCTCACTCGCACTACGCCGACCTCATTACCATCAAAGGTGACGGCGGAGAAAAGTGGGGACTCATCAAGCTTGTTCGTCCCGATGTGCTCGTCATATCGGAACGGACTGGGTACGACAAAGAGACACAAGAAACTCTTTTGCAGTACTGCGGCCGCATCGAGAACCTGCATTCGCAGGCCGAGACTTCAACAAGTGCAGGCGTGCGTCGTCTTCAAATGGAGACACTCAAGCCAGGCTTGGATAAGATTCGGAAAGTGTTGGATGAACTTCAACAGGAAACGGAAGGGGGAGGGGGATGAAACTCGTTCTACTCTACCTTCCGGTCGTCCATCGCGGCTATCTCGAATTCCTCGAAAAACACCAAGGCAGTGCGTGCGCTATTCTTGGGCGCGCGGCGCTTGCGGCTCTTGGGCCAGAAGCAGACTACATTCTACGAAAAGATCACGCGATCCGCGGCATTCCGGAAGGAATTGCCGCACAGTTCGTCGAACAGCTCGGTCTTTATTCGTCCGTTCAGGTACTCACTCCAGACGGACTTGCAGGGGTCACTGAGCTGATCGTTCCCGACGAAGATGTGTCGACGCTTGCCGCCGCTCATTTCTTTCCAGGAGCATCCGTCACCTACGATGGTTCGCTCCGGTTGCGTTACGACCGTAAGGGCGTAGCGCGAGTCGACCCTGTTCCGGAAGACTGTCTGATGACCTCTGACGAGGCGCATCGGCAGTTGATGGGAAAGGCAGAAAAAGCTGCTGTGCATAGTCGCGATTGGTGGCTGCAGGTCGGTGCGCTTCTTGCAAAAGACGGCGTCCCACTCGTAGCTCTCTATAACCAAGCGACACCAGACCCAGGCATGACTGCAGTCCTGGGTGACCCGAGAAGCTTGTATTCAAGGGGAGAAGGAACCGACGATACCCTGGTGAATCATGCCGAGCTTCAGCTCGTGTCATGGGCTGGCTACCATGGGGTTTCAACAAACGGGGCAGACGTCTACGTAACGCACTTTCCGTGCGGACCGTGCGGCGGAAGCCTTGCCGGTTCCGGCATCAAGCGGCTCTTTTTCAAAAGTGGGTACTCAAAGCTTGAAAGCGCTTCGGTGCTGAAAGCAAAGGGTGTCGAACTGATTCGTGTTGTCTAGCGCGTGCGGCGTCCCTGCTTGGGGTGCCGCACGTTCTTGTTTACTGCTGTGTAGCCCGCAGTTATTTTTAGCTTCTCTGCGCCTGTGCGTCGTTTGCTGCCAACTACTACATGTAAATGTAGGTGGTCCACACTGCCGCCACTGAGTGAGGGATCACCAAAGCGCATGATAATCGAACCTCCTGTAAGTTTGTATTCTTTTTCAATCCACGCGATATGCGTACGCAATTCAGCCCATGCAGCAGGAGCTGTCTGGGAGGGAAGACGAACATCGTCTTTATAAATCAGTAGCAAGTGTAGTTTCGTCCCTTCGTACGGGTAGTCGTTTGGGGTAATCAGCCAGAATTTTCCCGTACGCAAAATTGGCTGCGCATGATATTTAGCAAGAAGATTCCAATCGAACGGGTCGACTTTGTCCTTGCGGATCTGCTCCATGTTTTCTCGTTGCGCGTCTGATCGAGCATGCGCCATATATACCGAGCCAGGCTTCCTTTGCTTCATTGCCGAAGTATACGCAGTCTTTCTAGTATGCAAAAGCACCCTCATTGCTGAGGGTGCTTCGCACGCAATTTACGGACGGTACGGCATTTTCATGAACCGATGCGGGTTATACTCGTCGATTTCGAAGTGTGTTTCTCGGAAATCGAAAAGGTCCGTCACCTCCGGATCGAGCCGGAGCGTGGGGAAGGCGCGCGGTTCCCGTGAGAGAAGCTCGCGCACGCTGTCGATCTGGTCCAGATAGATGTGCGCGTCTGAAAACTGATGCACGTAGTTTCCAGGCGGAAGCCCGGTAACTTGGCACACCATCAGCAAAAGCGCCGCGTATTGGACCATGTTCGACGGAACGCCGACCGGCATATCTGCCGATCGCTGCCACATCGTCATGTGCAGCTTGCCTTGAAGGATCCGGAAATGGAGCCATCCGTGGCAAGGAGCAACCACCACTTTTCGGTTCTCGCCGCGGGCCGTATAGAACGGTATCCATGGCGTTACAAGGTGTGTGCGCATCTTCGGATAGTTTCGAATTTGCTCAATCACCTGTGCGAACTGATTCAATCCCGTGCCGTCAGGTTTGGGAAAGTCGTGGAAAGCGGCTCCATAGGAGCCGGGCCCAAGGTCGCCGGGCGGAAGGCCGAGCTTAGGACCCTTCTCACGGTAGTCTCCCCAGAAGTCACAGCCGTACGACTCCAGTCCTGAGACTGTGCGCACGCCGTTCATGAACGCAGTGATTTCAGCGATCGGCTTTCGCCAGAAGCTGATCTTTCGTTCGGTGATGATAGGGAATCCGTTTGAAAGGTCAAAGACCATAGGCGCGAGCGTGCCGAAGCACGTCAGAGCTCCTTCGTCTTGAGCTGTTTCCTCCGCGAGAATTCCGTGTTCGAGAATGAACGCGAGACGTTCGCGGTATTGCGTGTCTGGTGTCCGCTCAGAGAGCGGCTTGTAGATATCCTGCAAAG
>CAZUVN010000088.1:0-3115 GCA_964623835.1 uncultured Candidatus Peribacteria bacterium | reverse complement strand
CAGCTTCCACCATGGCCGATAAAAAGCGATCGTCCCGTATCTGGGACTTCCTCCTGATTCTTGCCGTCGTCTACCTTGCGGTGGATGTTGGCATGCGATGGTTCTTTCCTAAGGCTGACCCTGCCGAGGTGAATCAGATTGTATTATCCGTGAAGGACCCAACGGTGTCCCTTGGCGGAGCACCGGAGATCACGGTGAGAAACAACACCGATCAATCAATCGCCATTAGTGCAGATGCTTGTTTGCCGGTAGCCGTGTATCGCACGACAGGCTCCGGTCGTACCATGATCAACGGAGAAGCGGAGGCCGCATGTGAAGGTCTTCCGGAGACTATTACCGCAGGGGACTCTGCAGATATGAGTCTGGCCCCGTGGAAATTCTCGATCTTCGGTCAGACCGGTACCTACGAACTTGAACTACTCGTTGCATCGGGTTCAACCGTGAGCGAACCCGTTACCGCGCAGTTGACCGTCGGTGAGCCCGGGTTTTTTGCACGTATGTTCCGTGGGTTTATTACTAAGCCGCTTCTGAATGCGCTTATTTTCGTCGCGTCGGTTATCCCCGGACACGACCTTGGCCTCTCGATCATCATCCTGACATTGCTCGTAAAACTTTTGCTGTTCATTCCCACGCAGCATGCGTTAGAAGGACAAAAGAAGATGCAGTTGTTGCAGCCGAAACTCGAGGCGATTCGCCGCCAGTACAAAGACGAACCGATGAAAATGCAGCAGGAGACGACCAAGCTTTGGAAGGAGCACAAGATCAATCCGCTTCAATCCTGCCTGCCGCTGCTGGTGCAGTTCCCCGTTCTCATTGGATTGTTCTATGTCATCCGTGACGGCGCGAATCTCGATCTCTCCCGTCATCTGGTCTATCCGTTCTACCAAGACCTCGGTTGGACGTTCGATCAGCATTGGCTCGGATTTGATTTGACCCAGCCCTACGTCTGGATTTTCCCGCCGCTACTGGTCGTATTGCAGTTCATTCAGATGAAACTGAGCTTCATGATTGCGGACAAAAAGAAGGCCAAAGAGATTGCCGCAAAAACCACGCCTGAGGCCGATACACCGCAGGAAATTCAGCAGCGGATTATGCTGTATGCGTTGCCATTGTTGATCGGCTTCTTCGCCCTCAGTTATCCAAGTGCGCTCTCGGTCTATTGGGGCTTCTCGACGCTGTTCGCGATTGGCCAACAGATGCTGGTGAATAGAGAGCATATCCGACCGTAAATCAGAGGCTTCAGAAGACTCAGAAGATCCAGAGGAAAAATTTTCTTGCACCTTAGTAAGACGGGGGTAACGTATGCGGCGGTATGGCTACCGAACGCAAAGATGGGCCCGAGGAGACAGAGGGATCTATCGATGGTGCAGAGAGTTGCCCAGCGTCGACTGTCACCGGCGATATGAGGCGTGAGCTACGCGATCGATATCTTTTTGCGTATAGCCTCGATAGTCGTGGAAAGGGGCACACCAAGCCAGAGCCATTCATGACATTTGATGAATGGAGTAGAGGCGCCCGTATCTATTAGCCGATTAGCGTGGGTCGTTCTCAACGTTGTATTCGCCGCGCCGTGCGAGTTCGTTCTGCTCTGCATTGAGTGTGAACTGAGCCTGTGCAGCTGCGACGTTATTCGCTCTGTCAGCACTCCAGATTTCAACAGGTTTGCGATGTGCCGCGCGTCCGAACGATGATGTCACCGTGAACGGTGCGTTCTGTGTCTTCGCTTCACGAACAATCGCGTTGAAGTAGGCGGTGCTATCTGTATCGGTCAGTCCGCCCGAGAGCATCAGCACGAGTGGTATTGCAGGATCAATCGTCTCTTTCCAGAGTGCGACGGTTACCACTGCAACTTCTTCCGGCGATGCCTGTACGTCAGCAGCCTCTCCAGAGGTCACAGCATTCGTTTTAATCGCGACTAAGTCCTTTCGGACTCCAGCTGCCGTCAAACTTCTATCGAGCGATTGTAGAGCCTTTCTAGAGGTCTCTGCGTGTGCTGCGATACTGTGTGAGCCGGTGCGTACGACTTCGGGTTCCAGCAGAAGCAGAATCGAGTGCTCAAAGGTCTGGCATTCAGCGGCCATCTGCGCGAGTGCATCCATGCCGCGATCAATAATGTAATCGGATTCGCCGACGCGTAGTTCTTGCCTCGCTTTTGCCGCGGTAATCCGTCCGCCGCTGCGTTCAAAATACGTCTGTAGATCTTTGGCCATCGTCTCGACACCCTTCACGATTTTTCCACCGTTGAAGCCCGGCACTTCACGCATGCCCAAGTCGATTTTGACGACCGTCTCTTGGCCGTTCTGCTGCAGGAATTCCGGGAAGGTGAGTGCGCTGCCCTCGGCAACGGTTGCATCCAGTAATTCCGTTGTGAGGATGACGCCTTTGTAGAGGTTCTTAAAATTAGGTGTGGCAAACAGAATCCGGCGGTACTCCCGGCGCATCTCCTCCGTTGCCGGTACAGAGAGGCGTTCCAGCATCTTGTTGGCCGAGTTCACGCTTTCATCGAGCGCGCATAAATTGCCCGAACAGAGGGTTGTGAGGGTCTTCTGGAGGCGTGCAATTTGTGTCGGTGTCAGTTCAAGCATAAATTAGGTTCTGTGCCTTTATTATAGCAGAAAGAAGGTTTTCTCGCACCTCCAGATTCGAGGTTAAAAAAACTAGACATTCTCCCAAAAATCATGACAATAGGCCGGTCCTATCGCGGAAGTCTGGGTTAAAGGAAACCTGGTCCGATAGGAAGCTCTTTGGAAGAAGGTTGTTGCAGTGCATCAGAATACGCATCTCACAGTCCCGGTTACGCGTCAGGGGACGCAACTTGGCGAGTACTTCGTTCAAGTGATCCGGATCACCACGGTGGTCTTGAGTATCAACGGACGCGAGTACAAGGCCGGAAACGCCAAAATCAACTGGCTTGGCTACCAGATTGAGGTAAGCGTGAAGAGTCACAACGAAGTCGAACTTCGCCTGCCCATCAAGCTGGCTAAGCAGCTGAATCTTGTCGAGCAGACTCACACTGCCCAAGAAGTTTCTGCCCTCACTGAGCTCGTCGCCGTCTGACCCCCATCCTTCTTCCTCCGCCGCTCTGTTCTCACCGACAGAGCGGCTTTTTTTGTAT
>CAZUVN010000087.1:0-3182 GCA_964623835.1 uncultured Candidatus Peribacteria bacterium | reverse complement strand
TTCCATCCTTCGATCACTTACGGGAAACGAACAACCGCGCGTTAGATCGTGCGGGGAAAATAAAGGATGAAGACAGAAAAGATGAGCGCCTTCAGGGACTTCTCGATCGCCGCGAAGAAATTGAACGTCTCGCATCGGGGCAGTCGCAGCGAGAGGATTATGGAGTGGAGCAATGGCATCGGGATTTTGTCCCACTACGCAGCATTGTCGATCAGCAAGAGCGCAATCAAGTATGGGCAGCAATGCCGAACTGTCGCTTCAAGCGTTTTCAGGAATCATTCAGTCATCCACATCAATTGATTGTTCCGCCGTATACGATTCACAAGGGTGGAAGGGTAGATTTTCACGGCATCGATTTTGACGCATTGTCTCTTGATGGATGTATCGTCAGTGTCGACCGTATTTCCGGTCCGGTTGCAGAACATTTGAAGCTCGTCGATGACAACGAGACAAAAGGAAATCCGATGGAGCGCATTCGTTTGCGCGAACTCGAATGCATCAAATTGCTGAAGCAAACATTCGAGCGGGCAAGTCTTGTGCAAGATCGTCATCAACGTGTGTCTGTTGTGCGTGAAACCGAGCCGACAGATCCCAAGGAATCTATTGCGGGGTTGGTGATTTATACCCGTGAAAAATTCAGCGGACAGAACGGAATGTTTAAGCCTCGTACAGTGCAGATATTCGAGAACGGGTTTGATGCGCTTGCGAAGACGACGCACGAACGTGATGCGTACGACGCGGAACTGACGATGCTTGCGA
Source organism: uncultured Candidatus Peribacteria bacterium (assembly GCA_964623835.1). Taxonomy (GTDB): domain Bacteria; phylum Patescibacteriota; class Gracilibacteria; order Peribacterales; family Peribacteraceae; genus JAKQEM01. The sequence continues at coordinate 2,423 of CAZUVN010000087.1, read as the reverse complement.
CCTATGAACAACAGATTGACGATTTGAATCGTCGACTGAATACCGACTGGTCCAATGTTGCCGCCCGCGATCAATTACGCACCGACGGTCAGGATCTTCTTTCTCGTGCCGCCGAAAGTCTTGCGTACTGCGAGAATCGCTATAAAGCGGAAGCCCAGCAAATGCTGGAAGCCGCTGCGATGTTCACCGACAAAAATGGCAAGGAGAACATCACTGTGGTGATGACGAGATTGGTCGGAGTGTTACGGCGATTACGCGCACGTTTATCGGAAATGTTTGGCAAAGGAAGTTTTAACCAAGCCGACGCATCGGCACTCAGTCGTCGTATCTATCTTGATGCATCTGCGCTGAAAACATTCCGTGACGGCGTGCAGCATGCCCCCGATCGCTTTGCTGCATTTAGCCAACTCTTCAGTGAAGATCCGCTCCCAAGTAGCGCTCTTGAGGCATCAATTTCCGGATTTTTCCGCATTGCCCACATAGATTTTGATTCTCTCCTTGATGTGAAGCTTAATCCTTTCCGACGGTTCAGCATGCTGCTTCTGCAACAGGAAGGCCCCGTACGAGACGCGCTTAAGACGCGCACTGTTGAAAAGACTGAAGACGTACTTATTCGCATGCACCTGATTGGAAAATTCCAGGAGATCGAAACAGTGTTCCAGCGGTTGCGTAACATCGTCATCAATCCGAACATTTCGCTGGAGTATGTTCGTGACGAAATCGCGCATCTTCGTGCATTGTTTACGGAATTCCAGATGTTGCCTGGTCATGTGGTGCCGGAACTCACGGCGCCGTTTGAGCAGATGAAGACGCATCTTCTTTCAATAGAAGATCGTTTGGCTACATATGCCAATCAGCATCCGAGTATGCAGCGTCGGATCGAAATCTACACGCGCTTTAGAAAGCACCTGAAAGATCTGAACGTGCCGGGCATGGCGCAGACGCTCGTATGAAGATGTGACAACACATAAGGAAAGAGTACGATGGGTCGCATGCAACGTTTTTTCACAGGATTCCTTCTGGGCACTATTGGAGGTGTCATCTACGATGCAGCGGCGTACTTCTTCATCCGCACTGTCTGTACAAACCCCGATGCTGTCGGCATCTGCAGCTTTGTCACGCGCTGGCCGGTCTATCAGTCTTATCCGCTCGTGAATCTCGATCGTTTTCTGGTGAAACAGCCGTTCCTCGGTATCCCATCTTATTCCAATATCAATGCATGGGGGTTCATCATTCATCTGGAGATGATCAACACGGTGTTGTGGATCATGGTTCTCGGCGGAATTTTGGCTGTCATGAAGCAGGAATGGGGCGCACGAAAAATTATCGGCATGTCGATTCTCGCATTTATTGGATTGAGCTTAGTCTGGCATATAGCCTCACTATCCGGTTGTGCCGGCATCAAATTCTTCTTCGGGGAAGAAATCCAATTCTTCGCATGCGATCCCCCGGCACCGGGCTGGAAGTGGTGAAACGAACCCCTACGATTCTGGGCACTCTACGCCCTGATCGGTAGACCAGCAGGTTGGATCCGGCTCGCCGTCTCCGTCTCCATCGGCTTCGTAGCCGCAGTAGGGGGAATCTCCGCCGCAGCAATTCGGTCCCCATGCGACGTACCCTTCGGGACACACACCGGCACTGCTAGAGGCAACAGACGCGGCAGAAGATGCCGCGGCAGAAGACACAGGAGCAGACGAGGTGCCTGAGCTTGTTGGAGCCGGGTGCAGCACCCATGTCTGTCCGGAACTACTGACGTTGGTTACCGTACTGGGGAGATTCGGTGGGAAGCATACGGCGAACATTCCTCCGGGAGGATTGTACGAGTAGCCGTTACCGCATGGGCCGGCACTGCATTCCAGACTCGATTGACCTGCTTCCATCGCCAGATTTCCGACGTCGCCTTCTCCGAGCGTGGCCCAGTTTTCACTCGGCTCGTACCATGGGAAGAGCATGGTGTCCGTTCCGTTTACCGTAATTGCCAAGTCATCACCCAAGTGTTCCGTGCATGACAATTCGATGGTATCGGATGATGTGGAAGCAGCTGCCGATGATACGACTGATGAAGAAGAGCTGCACTCATATAACAGGGGGATATTCGTGCAGGTGGTTGTTACCATCACATCGGCCCATGTCATGTCTCCATAGTCCGAAGCATCGAGACGCAGGGTGTGCGTGCCGGCGCTTATTGCGACAACAACCGGCTCAAAAGATTCCTCACAGTACCCGGATTCAATTGTTTCCTGCAGCTCATCATCCAGATACACAGCAAGATCATTATCCACTCCGCCTGAGACAGTAATGGAGCAGGAAGAGGGAACAGTGAAGGTGAGAGAATCGCTGTACTCACCGTTGACCGGGAAGAGATCGCACCGCTCATCCGCCGTAAATCCGCACATTGCTACGTTGCCGCACTGCAGCGGACC
>CAZUVN010000086.1:0-3234 GCA_964623835.1 uncultured Candidatus Peribacteria bacterium | reverse complement strand
CCGCAATCCGAAGTCTTGTACATGATCAGCGGTGCCTTTGCGCCAGATGCTGCAGCTGGCGTGCGATGGGATGACCCTGCATTCGGCATCAACTGGCCAAGTAAGCCGGATGTGATTGCGGAGCGCGACGCCACGTATCCGTCCTTCGACAAGCTCAGGATGACATCTGACTTAAATTAAAAAAGATTTATGAAGAATATTGTTCTGGTTACCGGCGCATCGGGCTTCATTGGACGCCAAGCATTGGAGCCCTTGGTCGAGAGAGGATTTGATGTGCATGCCGTCAGCAAAGAGTCGACCATCGATGCAGAAGGTGTGACCTGGCATCATGCAGATTTGTTGGATGATGATGCGCGTAAGAAATTGATCAACGATGTGAAGCCAACACACGTGCTGCACTTTGCATGGATTGCGACGCCGGGCATCTACTGGACCTCGCCATTAAACGCGGAGTGGCTGGAGGCGACGAATGATCTTCTCAGATTGTCACAGGAACAGGGTGTGATGCGATTTGTAGCCAGCGGGACGTGCATGGAGGCACCGGAGTACTCAACACCCTATGGCGAAGCGAAGACCGCTGCAAAGGCCGTTGTAGTAAATGCGGAGGGCATCAGTACTGCTTGGGGCCGGATCTTTTTTCTGTATGGTCCATACGAGCATCCAAAACGTTTAGTGCCAGCAGTGATCAATGCACTACTGAAAGATGAGCCAGCACTCTGCACGCACGGCAAACAGATTCGCGATTTTCTGCATGTGCAGGATGTCGCCTCCGCGTTTGTCGCGCTGTTGGACAGCGATGTGACGGGAATCGTCGATATCGGATCTGGCATTCCAGTCACCATTGAAGATGTGGTGATGGAGATTGGAAAACAGATCGGTAAACCAGAACTAATTCAACTGGGAGCGATAGAAGCGCCTGCGAATGAACCGGCATCGTTAGTGGCAAACGCAGAGCGGATTCAGCAAGAAGTTGGATGGAAGCCGCAATTCGGTCTGGAAGCGGGGATAGCGGATGCGGTGGAATGGTGGATGGTTCGGCAAGCTCACCATGACGAGTCCATTTAGTTTTAAGGGCACTTCGACAAGCTCAGTGCCCCTTCTTGAGCGGTGAGCCTGTCGAACCGCCCCATACACTTTAAAAGCGAGTGTCACCCTGAGCTTGCCGAAGGGTGATTCCGAACAGTAATCACTCCAGTAGTATTCAAAGATAATCTTCGTAAAGATTGTATATCACCACGAATCAACGCCTCCTTTTTAGCCCTCGTCCACCCTTTTAATTGCTTCTCACGAGCAATTGCATCAAGTGGATCATCGAATTCTTCAACGTACAGAAGTTCAAGTGGCCGCCGTTCAAATGTATAGCAAGTTGGGTCAATACCTTTCTGATGTTCTTTGAATCGAATGACATAATCATTCGTCACACCGACATACATTGATTTGTCGGCACACCGTAGTATGTACGTATATATTCGACGCATAGTGAGCGATGCTGAGCGACAATATGCAGATTTTCAATAGATAACCGCTTTAAGCTGCTAAAGTGCCTGGCGATAATCTTGCCGAAGAGCTCCCAGGGATTGCCCTCCATCTGATTACCCTTTACCCTTCCCCCGTCCCATCTTTTTCCGTATTCCCATGCACCTGAACATCGACACTGACGCGAAGAAAATTGATCTGACCGAGAACGGATCAACGCGCTCCATTGATCTCTATTCCAAGGAATCGTTCGAGGTTCTGTCGGACCTGTGGTCCAAGGTCGCGTGGAATGAAAAGTACACGTACACATTTACGTGGATGGGTATTCCAACGGTGCAGCTGCCAGAAGATGTCATGCGTTTGCAGGAGGTGATTTGGCGTGTGAAGCCTGATGTAATTATTGAGTGCGGTGTTGCACACGGCGGTGGAGCAATCATGTACGCAGCGTGGCTGAAGGCGATGGGCAATGGACGCGTCATTGGCGTGGAGGTGGAGTTCCGCGGCAACCACAAAGAGCAGATCGAAAGTCACCTGATGGGCGATCGTATTGAGCTGGTCGTCGGAAGCTCGATTGATCCGGCAATTGTCGCCAAGGTGAAGAGCATGATTAAGCCCAATGAGAAGGTGATGGTGATTCTGGACTCCAACCACAGCAAAGCACACGTCGCTGCCGAGCTGGAGGCCTACCACGACATAGTGACACCAGGATCGTATATCGTCGCAACAGACGGCTGCATGGAAGTGCTTTACGACGTACCGCGCGGTAAGCCTGAGTGGAAAGACGATAATCCGTCTGCCGCCGCACGCGAGTTTGTCGCCGCACATGGCAACTTTGTGATTGATAACCCCGTGCCGGAATTCAACGAAAGTGAACTGACTCGCACACTGACGCACTGGCCCGATGCATGGATCAAGCGCGCTTTCTAGGTCTTCATGGCTCAACCTCTCGTCACTCTCGGCGTTGCCGCGTACAACGAGGAACACTATATCCGCGAATCGCTGGAGAATCTGATTGCGCAGACCTATCCCAATCTGGAGATTTTGATTGGCGATAACGGCAGTACCGATGCAACCGCTGCGATCTGCGAGGAATTTGCGAAGAAGGATCGTCGCATCCGCCTGATTCGTCATCCGCAGAACATCGGACAGAATTCGAATTTCAATACGCTGGCGAAAGAAGCGAAGGGGACGTACTTCGCGTGGATCTCTGGCCACGATTTATTGGATGCAGATTTTGTTGAGCAGTGCGTGAACGTGTTAGAGAGTGATCCGGAAATTGTTCTCGCATGCCCAAAGACCATCTACATGACCGTTGATGGTCAGAAGAAAGGGGAGAAGCCGCGACCGTTTGATATTCGCCAGATGAATGCGCAGCGACGTTTTCGCGAAACAATGTGGCGTGTGGACTGCAACTTTGTGTATGGCATGTTCCGCAAATCCGCGATGCTGGAAACCGGTATCTTCCAATTGTTACCGGCAGCTGATCGCGTGTTTTTATCGGAGATGGCGATTCGCGGAACGTTCGTTCCGGTGAATACAGCCAAGTATTACCGTGACAACCGCGGCGGAGCTCAGACCGAAATGGAGAAGCGACATCGCCTGATGCGCTACATCTTCCCCACTCGCACCTATTCCGATGCGGAGTTAAGCGGGAACAGTTTCTATACGCCAACCGTGAACGGTTTTTATCGTGCTGTCACAAACGGCCACTTCTCGCTCCCAACACGCGTGATGCTCTACGCAAACGTCTGGCTCTGC
>CAZUVN010000085.1:0-3245 GCA_964623835.1 uncultured Candidatus Peribacteria bacterium | reverse complement strand
CGCACGTCCGCTCTTGATGAACGTATCGATAATCACTGGCAGTTCCAGGTAGTCGATCATAATTGCAACCCATGCGAGCCAACCGGGAAGAATTGTATCGGCGCGCCCGGCAAATTGATTCACCACAAACTCATCAGTAATCCAGAACAGATGCAGCCACTGCGAGTTCAACATCACCAGAAACGCAACTGCCTTCCAACTGAACTTCTTCTGCAGTTCGTAGATGTACAGAACCGACGTTGAGATGAGGGCAGGGATTTCGGTGTAATCGACGATGATAATCAGATACTGCCAGAACGGACCAGGGCTGAAAAAACTGTAACCGAGAAGCCGGTCGGCGATGACATGTGTTCCAAGCCAGTACAGGTGAATTACCTGCAGGAAGAACAGCAACGTTGTGACCCAGAGGATCAGACTGTAATGCCTCTCGTACCAACCCCAGAAGCCTTGTTTGGATGGAGTGGGTGCGCTCATGGTTAGAGGGATTGAATGAGAGTATCCATCGGTACCATGACGGTTTCACCGGTCGATCGTTGCGTCGCTTCTACGGCATTCTGCTCCAATGTCTTCGGTGAGACGACTAGGCGCACCGGACAGCCGATTAAATCGGCATCAGCCAGTTTGAATCCAACGGACGCATCGAGACGATCATCAAACAACACGGTCTTACCTTCTGCTTCAATCTCTTCGGCCAAGCCGAGCGCCGTCGTATACGCCTCGTCATCCACGGAGCGCGCGACGGGAACGATGTGCACATCAAACGGGGTGATCGATGACGGCCAAACCAGACCCTTATCGTCGCTCATTGCCTCCGCGACAATGCCCATCAAGCGCGAGATGCCGATGCCATAACAACCCATGACGATATCGTGACGCTTGCCTTCGTTATCGGTGTACTGCAATCCGAATGGCTGGCTGAACTTTGTTCCGAGCTTGAAGATGTTGCCAGCCTCCGATGCCTTTTCTTCGCGGAACGTGGTGCCGCCGGTGACGGGGCAAACAGTTTTTCCGGACTCGAAGATCTCGCGGTTCACCGCAATGCGCATCCCCTGCTTCTCCGCTTCTTCACTGATGTAGATGATGTCTTCTCCATTGGGAAGAAGCACCTGATACTCGTGCGAGTACTGGCTGAATGTTCCGCCCGATGCGTACGTGAGGAATGTCTGTTCGCTTAGTCCGAGTCTCTGGAAGACACGATCGTATGCACCCTGAGCAACCTCATAATAACGATCAAGATCGGCCTGATCTGCATGGAACGAGTAGAGGTCTTTCATGAGAAATTCACGGCCGCGCAGAATGCCGGACTTGGCACGAAGCTCATTACGGAACTTCGTCTGAATTTGATACGCGGCAAATGGCAGATCGCGATATGACTTCACGAACGTTGTCGCAAGAGGCGTGATCACTTCTTCATGCGTGGGGTTAAGAGCGTATTCGTGCTCATCGGCGCCCTCAATTTTAAAGAGCACATCCACGGTGTCCCATCGCCCGGTCGTATCCCAGTTCTCTTTGGGGGCGAGTGCGGACATCAGAATTTCCTGCCCGCCGATGCTATTCATCTCCTCACGGACAATTTGTTCCACATTACGCAGAACCTTGAGCCCGAGGGGCAGATACGAGTACACGCCGGCCATCGTCTTGTGGATGTATCCGGCACGGGTCAGCAGATCGGCGTTCTTGCTGTTGGCATCGCTGACGGCCTCTTTGGTGGTACGGGTGAAGAGCTGGGAGAAAAGCATGCTGGTGTATAATAGCGTATGAACACCCAGTTCCACCATCACCGCCATGTCCATCCGCATCCCCTTCTTCGGCTCACGCACAACATCGTCCACCCGGCTTGCTGCGTGGATCATCCTCATTGCCGGCGTCATCGGCACCGCCGATTCGTTCTACTTAGTGCTGCAGTATCTGGCGGCTATTACCACCCAAGGGGAACCGACACCCTGTTCACCAAGCTCGATCGTGAACTGCACCAAGACCGTCCAAGGCGTCTGGGGACACCTGCTGGCAGCTCCCAACCCCCTCTTCGGCATGATGTGGTACAGCGGTTGGATTCTGTACGGAGCAGCGCGCGTACTGGGAACGGAATTCTCAAAACCATCCCGCATCTTTGTCGGAAGCATCCTCGATTTGGGTCTGATCTTCAGTTACATCCTGTACCTCGCAAGCATCTTCAGCCTCCGTGGCGTCTGCCCATTCTGTCTGCTTTCGACAACGCTCTCGACGCTCATTGCGCTGGCACTCTGCGTCGATGAAACATCGTACCGTAATACGCTACTGACGCCCCTGACCAAGAAATTGATCGGCCTATTCCAGCTTTTCTCCGTTGCCGTCTTTGTTATCGGGCTACCGGTCTTCCTCGGTATCTTCATTCCCAAACTGCTGAACCCCGTCGAAGCACTGACGCACTGGTCATTCCCCGTGATGATTCTCCTTGTGTTGCTGATGGCGGCGACACATGTGTGGGCGTATCGGATAATGCGGAAAAACTGAGCATATACCGAACTCCAGTAACCGCTGTAGAACGGGCAATTTCCTGTATTTGACTATTTACAAATTTGTTTTATTAAGTAAAATACATGCATGTCGTTTATAAGCTTGGAAACGAGCACATCGCTAAGCGTCACGTGCGATCTGCGCGAAGTTAAGGGTGCCGATGAGAAAGCTGTGATTGTTCATGGTGTCTGCCATTCTCCCAAGTGTTTTGACCGCTTGGCAAACGAGTTAAATGCACGAAACATCGGCTGTGCACTCATCAGTCTGCAGTCGGGGTACACCGAAAAATACCGAAACTGCATCGGCATAAACGAATACGCACGCGCTCTCAACGATGCCATCTCTCACTTGCACCGGCCATTATATTGGCAACCAGATGTTCTTATAGCGCATTCTATGGGCGGAAGACTGATTCAGAAGTTACAAAACACGGAACCCAATTTCCGTCTGCCAACTGTCCTGATGGCGCCGGTACCGCTGCAGGGCACTGCACCGATGCTTATGCGGTGTCTATGGAATCATCCGCAGATACTCCGTAAAACTCTGTCGGGTGATTTGCGCGACGCCATGCGAGATCCGGATGATATCCGCACGTTGTTCGGCGATGCGGAAACTCCTCCGGAGGTAGTGGATGCCATCGCATCCCAAATCCGACACACTTCTTATCGCGCCTATCTTGAACTCTTGTGGCCACAACGCATTCGGGCAACCGGCAAATCAACGATGCTTTTGACCAGTGAGACCGACGG
>CAZUVN010000084.1:0-3261 GCA_964623835.1 uncultured Candidatus Peribacteria bacterium | reverse complement strand
ACATGTGCGTCCACCGATGAGGGGAAGCGAGGCGTAAGCCATATTCTTTCCCCTTATTTTTATGCAAACTCAAAAGGAGTACACCCTTGAGCTGGGTGATGAAAAGCTCATTGTCAAAACCGGCATGATCGCCCGTCAGGCGAATGCCACAGTCCTGTGCCAGATGGGTGATACCGTCTGTATGGGTAACGTCACGGTCAGCGATAAGCCTCGCGACGGTGTCGACTTCCTGCCACTCCAAATGGTGTATCAGGAGAAGTATTACGCTGGAGGAAAAATCTCCGGTGGCCGCTTCCGCAAGCGCGAAGGTCGTCCATCCGATGACTTCGTTCTGCTTGCCCGCGTCATCGACCGCGGTCTGCGTCCAATGTTCCCCAAGCACCTGCGCAACGATATTCAGGTGTTCTGCACCGTACTCAGCTATGACTTCGAGCATGAGCACGACATTGCATCGGCAAACGCTGCAAACCTCGCAGTTGCCCTGTCCGACTGTCCCTTCGAAGGCACACTCGGATCTGTCCGCGTCGGTCTGATTGGGGGTGAACTGATTTTGAACCCGTCTGTCGAAGCTCTGAAAAAGAGTGATCTCGACATGTTCCTCACCGCCAGCCTTGAGCGCGTCGTGATGATTGAAGCGGGTGCAAACCAGGTATCGGAAGAAGATATTCTCCGCGCCATTGAATTCGGGAAGAAGTGGGCGCAGAAAATCGCGAAGTTCTTCGCCGACATTCAGAAGGAAATCGGAAAGCCGAAGTTCGACGTCGCTCCTGCTTACTTCAACGAAGAGGGCTACAAGGCACTCAAGGAGTGGGCTCTTCCTACGGTCAACAAGGCCATCAAAGATGATCTGGGAAAGAAGGCACGCCGCGTCATCTTCAACGAATACATCGACGGTGCATCGGACTATCTTGAATCCAAATTTGGACCTGCAGGCGAGAATCAGGATCTTCTTGATCTCTACAGCCATGCTTCCGAATTGATGGACAAGGTGATTAAGGGAGAAGTTCGTCGCTTGATTCTGGAAGAAGGCATCCGTATGAGCAGCCGCAAGATTGATCAGATCCGCCCGCTTGGTGCGATGGTCGACGTCTTGCCGAAGCGCGTTCACGGTTCCGCTCTGTTCCAGCGTGGAGAGACGCAGGGTCTTACAACCTGCACCCTTGGCGCTCCTGGCGACAAGCAGCTGGTAGAAGGTATGGAAGGGGAGAAGGAGCTGCGTTACATGCATCACTACAACTTCCCGCCATTCTCCGTTGGTGAAACATCCAACCGCTTGATGACGGGTAACCGCGAAATCGGTCACGGAAATCTCGCTCAGCGCGGTCTTATGCCGGTGCTGCCATCCGAGGAAGACTTCCCGTACACGATTCGCACAGTGACGGAAATTCTCGAATCCAACGGTTCCAGCTCCATGGCTGCAACCTGCGGTTCCACGCTCGCGCTGATGGCTGCCGGTGTTCCGCTGACAGCGCCTGTTTCCGGTATCGCACTCGGGCTTGTCTCCGATGAAGAGAAGGGCCAGTACGTCATTCTGTCCGATCTTCAGGACGAAGAGGACTTCGGTGGCGACATGGACTTCAAGCTCACTGGTACCGCAAAGGGCGTTACCGCTATCCAGATGGATATCAAAATTAAGGGTCTGCCGGACAGTGTCTTCAAGGAAGCACTTGAGCGCAGCAAGACCGGACGTGCACATATTCTTGAGGCGATGCTTGCGGCTATCCCTGAGCCACGCAAAGAGTTGAGCCCGTACGCCCCACGCATCGAGACCATCACCATCAACCCTGACGACATTCGTTTGGTCATTGGTAAGGGTGGTGAGACGATCCAGAAGATCACCGGTGAACTCGGTGTTGAAATCGACATCGATGACTCCGGACTCGTGTTCGTCACATCCGCGAACGGCGAGATGATGGCCAAGGCGAAGGAGTGGATTCTCGGCATTGTCTCCAAGCCGGAAGTCGGCGCAGTCTACGACGCGGAAATCGTCCGCATCATCGACGGTGTCGGTGCCATTGCCGAATTCCTGAAGGGCAAGGACGGCATGATCCACATCAGCGAGCTGGCATGGGGTCGCACCGAGAAGGTGGAAGATGTCGTGAAGGTTGGAGATCACGTCAAAGTGAAGTGCATCGAGTTCGACGCGCAGGAAGGAAAGACGCGCTTGTCTCTCAAGCAGATGACGCCTCCACCAGAAGGCTACGTTCCCCCAGCTCCACGCATGGGAGGATTCGGCGGCCGCCCAAGCGGTGGTGGATTCCGCGGCGGACCACGAAGATAGAACGAAAAGCAATCAAGGAAATCGAGGCAATCGAGGATTCAATCCTTGATTGCTTTGATTGCTTTTTACTTTCCTTTTCCCGTCTGCCCCTCCGATGCCATCTTGGCGACAAACAACGTAAAGACCATCACGCCGATTGATGACTCCAGAATCGCGAGCATTTTTGATGCCCCTAGCGGGATAATATCGCCGTATCCGAGCGTGGTTGCCGTCGCGACGCTAAAATAGAAGCTGTCGTACAAGCGCTGTCCTGCATCGATACTAGCCGGCAGATTGAGGCCGTGCGCGGGGTGTAGCGTCGTCAGTAGGAAATACAGGGCGGTAAAGCTGATATTCAGCAGAATCCAGAACAGAAACAGCTCCAGATAGGTCGAACGGATCATCCGTCCGAAGAAATCGAGTTTGCGCTGACCGGAAAAGGGGATATGCATATTTCTCTTCTATTATAGCAAAAACAGGCTCTTTTTGCCATTTTTACGCATGAGTGTGACCCCCTGAGCGTACGAGGCCCAAGGGGTCGGGTTCTTCATTGGCCGTATTACGAGAACCAGAAGTTCCCGAGTGCTGCGGTGCCCATCAACATGAGCAGCACCGCACAAGCGGCAAATTGGGCTCTCTTCTCCCAGTCGTACCTTCGCCAGGTCATCGCCTTCGAGGCGAAGGCAACCGAGAGAATGAAGCAGAACGGTCCCAAAACGAGTCCCATGGCACTATGCTCCTAACGGGGGTGTAAGAAGAACTTTATATATTATACAATTATATCTTATATTATGCAATCTATCAGGATTGTCAGAGTGAAAAGGTCCTGTTTTGTACTAATTTGTCTAAAAACTCTTGCATTCCGATTTTCGGTTCTGTATAAAGCCGCGGTCTTGTTTCGCTTATGCGGGACGAGCTCTGCTCTTTCTCTTCTTTTAAAACGAACCGCCGCAAGGCGGTTTTGTTTTATGTACAGCAAATTCTTACTTGGCTCCGCGCAT
>CAZUVN010000083.1:0-3275 GCA_964623835.1 uncultured Candidatus Peribacteria bacterium | reverse complement strand
CGGCAGGCATGTTTGCTACCAGTGCGAGTGTGCGATCCGCCGGAAGGAGTGCTGCTGGTCCCGGACCGATTTGGTTCAAGAGAAAGATGGCCGCCCCCAAAACCGCGATAGCAGATGCAGCTGCAAGGCCGATGAGGATCTGCGTGCGCAGAGTGATATTCATCGCTTGTATCGTATACGAAAAAATCAGAAGCCTGAACAATTAAGTCTGCGTGTCACTGTGTCACCCTGAGGAGCGCGAAGTGCGTCTCGAAGGGGTGCATGCTTCGAGACGGCCTAAAGGCCTCCTCAGCATGACACGGCTTTTCATCTAGTTCCTACTCCCTAGCTCCTACAAGCTATTCAACCTCTCCTGTGCACTCGTGAGACTTGGATCAATCTTCAGTGCTTCTTCGAGTGCGCTGCGCGCTTCATCTTTCCTATCGGTCACATCCGCAGCCCATCCCAGAATCTCGTGTGCGGTTGCATCATTGTTCCATTTTTGTACCGCTTCCTGCGCTTTTACATATGCTTCTTCGTTTTTCCCCGCGGTGATGGCGGCTGCGACGTACGATGCGTACGTATCGATGTCTGCGTCGGGCAGTTGTGTCAGCACCGCATACTGGTCCAGCGCCAGTGAAGCATTTCCGATTTCCAATGCTTCAACAGCCAGCAGTCGACGCACTTCCGATTCCGGCGTGAATCCGTTGCGCAGTGCGTATTGCAGATAGGTGACGGCACCGGTGTGGTCGCCGGTCGCGCTGTACGCGCGAGCAAGGAAGTACTGGATCTCCGGCTTTTCCGGATCGAGTTGGTAGGCTTGCTCCAGCGAATGAACAGCTTCGGTTGTGCGTTCAGTGGAGAGTTCACAGAATCCTTGGACCATCCATCCGTCACGATAATCCGATTGCATCTGTGTCACCTGATTCAACATAGGGAGCGCCAGCTCACACTCTTGCACGTCTGCCAACGCGCGGCCAATGAGGGTCTGCAGATGTGTCTCGGGACTTTCGGGAAAGAGTGCGTATTCGTCGTACGCGGCGGCAAGTGTCTTGGCGTAGGAGCGGAGAACCGGTTCCCATCCGCCGATGACCGCCTGCAGTTCCGTTTGAGATGACGCATGATCGCCGGCGGCAATCGCCAGCAATGCCAGACCGTAGTGCTTGTGCGGCGATTCATCGGATGCGGTCAGTACATCGCGCGCTTTCTCCATCTCGCCGGTGCGCAGCAGAATGACGCTTTCAAGCAGCAGAAGGTCTTCCGGACGTGCGCCTTCACGCTGCAGACGGTCAAGCGTTTCGCGAGCTCCGCGAATGTCGCGGCGCTGCAGTTGGGCTTGAGCGAGTTTGCGCAGCGAGACGATGCCACCGCCGTTATCGGCTGCGCGCTTGTACTCTTCTTCCGCCGATTCCCATTCACCACGTAGCGCATGGACATCGCCGCGGCGCAGGTGCATTAGCGATGCGTCTCCGCCATCCGGCAGGTCGATCACGGTCTTCGTATCAATCACCGCACCGGTCCCGCCGGTCAGCCGTGCAGCTAAATATGCACGGGCACTATCGAGCTCAACAAAGAACACGACAAGCAACGCCGCCATCAGAACGACGGCTGCTGTGATAGGCACGACAATACGGTAGGGGAGATGCATGACGAAGAAAGCTTATAGCTTTCAGCTTTCAGCTTCTAGTCTTTACTCATCATCCTCATCCTTCTTCTTTTTCTTCTTCTCGACGACGGGGCTCAATTCACCATCCTCTTCGGATGATGCAGCGATCATCTCGCGAGCGGCAGCTTCGGCTAGGTGCTTTGGCAGAACTGCCTCAATGGCAGCCCACTGTGCCTCCTGTCCTGTTGGCAGAAGAACCGTGACCTGATCGCCGACTTCGGCGCGGTAGAATGTGACGGATGCAAGAAGAACGCGCAGCGCCTTTCCTTCAACCAGCACTTTGTACTGGCCATCTTCCTGAATAAGCACGCCTTTCACGATGCGGCGGTCGATAGGAGCAATTTGCTTGTAGATGAATTTTCCTTCGTCGGTAATAGTCAGCTTCATGCCGTCACCCTCAACCAGTTTGCTCTTGGATGCGTAGTTGGCGGGAACGGGATAGCTCTGACCCTGGGAATCGACCATGTTCTGTCCATCAAACACCCCTTCAATCACGCGTCCGCTCTCTGAAGAAACAGGCGTAGCTCTGCTAGCGCGTAATGCATGCTTTTCGCGGGCGACATCTCCTACCCCCGTTACTTCGCGTAACATAGCCTGCGCTGTTTTTAGCGAAGAACTGGCACTTTCCAGAAGCTCCTGAATATGAATGAGGGATTCGTCGGACATGATCGTGAGGGAATGGGTGTGAGTATCAGGAGATCGCGAGTTTGGACTGAATCTGGGTTTCTGTGAGGAGTCCTTCTTGGGCTCCAATTCTTCCTACGACACTCGATGCATTGATGGTACCTGCTTTGAGGGCAATTGGCAAGTCTTTTCCGCTAATCAAAGCCCATGTCATGGCGGTGCCGAAGGCGTCGCCGGCGCCTGTCGTATCGACGATTTTTACAGGCATCGCAGGACAGGAATAGGTCTTGGTTCCATCGCTCGCTACTGCTCCACGTTCGCCATCGGTGATACAGACGATTGTTACACCCGTGGCAATGAACGTTTTCAGTGCCTCATCGACCGTTGCACAACCGGAGAAGGTAAGTGCCTCTTCTTTGTTGAGGAGCAGCAGGTCACACTCTGCGAGCAGCGCTTTATTCCCGGCATGACCGATACCACAGTCGATCTGTTGTCCGCCGGGGTTCCAGGTCAGGTGTGTGTTCGGCATCTGCGTCAGCACACTGACGATATCGTTTTCGATGACGCAGGTGTCTTCGTGCAGATGGTTCAGATAGATCGCATCAACGGATGCTGCCGCCTCACGATCAAACGTCACGTCATGAAAGTGACGGTCCATGCTCTTGTGACTGAGGATTGTTCGCTCGCCGGAAGGGGAGGAGAGGATCAGCGAGAAGCTGGAATGCTCACCTTCAATTACTGTGAGATTGGCGGTATCCACGCCTTCGTGCTTCAAGTTATGCTGAATAGCTTCACCCCACTGGTCCGATCCGACAACGCCGCTGAATGACGCATTGCAGCCGAGACGTGCGAGGCCGACCGCTGTGTTATGCGCGCCACCGCCGCAAGCACCGACGACATCGTTCACGCGGATCTTGCCGCCCAGAGGGAGTGCAAATGATTTCTTGTTGTTGCAGTCATGAATAGCCGAAGCCGGCATGCTCATGAACAGATCAAACATCGCTCC
>CAZUVN010000082.1:0-3341 GCA_964623835.1 uncultured Candidatus Peribacteria bacterium | reverse complement strand
GCTGAAAGCCGGTTTCTCCAATACGTTCACGGACGTCGTTGATGGTGATGGCTGGAAGAGAACGCAGCTGGTCGAGCAGTGATAGGGCATCGCGCATGCCTCCTTGTGCATGATGAGCGATGGCAAGAAGTGCGTCGTCATCGGCAGTAATATTCTCGGCGTTCGCGACAAAGCGCAGGCGTCCGGCAATATCGTTCTCGTCGATGCGACGGAAGAGGAACTTTTGGCAACGACTCTGAATGGTCGCGGGAATTTTATGCAACTCCGTCGTAGCCAAAATGAAGTAGGCATACGACGGTGGCTCTTCGAGTGTCTTGAGCAATGCGTTGAACGCACCCTTGCTGAGCATGTGGACCTCGTCGATGATGTAGACCTTGGCCGAGGCGATGACTGGTGTGAACTGAATCTTTTCAATCAGATCGCGGATGTTATCGACGCCGGTGTTACTTGCCGCATCAATCTCAATTAAGTCGACGATCGTCCCGTCCTCCACAGCCTGATCGATTTGTTTCTTCAGTGTGTCGTCAGTAATACCGCTGGTCAGCAGGGTCTTTGCGAGAATGCGCGCTGTCGATGTCTTGCCTGTCCCGCGTGTACCGGCGAGCAGATAGGCATGCGCCAATTTTCCAGCCTCTGCTGCTTGTTTGAGCGTGGTAACGATATGTTCCTGTCCGACCACATCGTTGAAGCTTTGGGGCCGGTATTGGCGGTAGAGTGACATGGGAGGGGACTATAACATGAAAAAGGATACAAGGACGCAAAAAACAAGTCGTCCAAATAAGATGCAAAGCAAAATTTCCAATCCAATGTGGATATTGGTACTTGTACATTCTCTGTATCTTGTGGGTTGTATCTTGTGTCCTTTCAAGACATCATAGTTGCACTATGAAGAAACTACTTCTCACCCTTAGCGCCCTTGCCTTGACCGCCTGTGTCGATACGACCGGACTGTCATCTGAATCATCCAAGTACCCACACCCCGAGACCGGTGAAAACGCCATTGTCACCGTCACCGAATACGGCGACTTGCAGTGCCCCGCCTGTAAATCGGCACACACCATGCTGGTAAAGCCGCTCATTGAGCAGTACGGCACGCGTGTCCGCTACGAATATCGCCAGTTCCCACTCGTGTCCATTCACCGTTACGCAATGGATGCCGCCGAGGCAACGGAGTGCGCAGCCGATCAGGGGAAATTCTGGGAGCTCGTGGACCTCATTTACACCGAGCAGGAGAAGCTCACCAGTGATCAGCTGACAACATGGGGCGAGCAACTCGGTCTTGATATGGATCTGTACGGTCGATGTCGTGACTCACACATCAAGCGCGATGCGGTCATGGCCGATTACGATGCAGGGAAGGCTCTGGGAGTAAGCGGCACGCCGAGCTTCTTCGTGAATGGTCAGCGCGTCGAGAGTACCGGTGCTGCATTGATCGAAACGATTGATGGAATTTTGGGCAACGCTGCGACGAGGTTATAAGAAGCCCTTATTCAATAGATTGTATTTTGGGCATCTAAGCGCCCATAAGCGATTATTGCTAAATTGTTAAATTGTTATAATGGTCGTACTTCTTAGCAATTTAACAATTTAGCAATCGTCACCAACTTGCGCTTGGATAATCGCAACAACCGAACCCTTAAGTAAGGACTAAGCAATATAGCAATATAACAATTTTACGTATCTCCGGTGCAAGATCGCATCTGCCACGTAGCTTCTAATAGGGATATCACCTCGTAGTAAGTTGTGCGAACCCGACAACCTGCTTCGTTCCTTTGTCGTACAAAACGAAGGTGTAAGCGTTCTCTAAGTCGGCGCCTGGATACACGGCATTGCCGAATGTGTTTCGGACTGGACCCAGATCTTGTGCGGTTTCATCGGGGAATTCTCCCTCTCGCGGGTCAACAACCGTGGAAACATACGCATGTACATTGATACCCGGCACGACGCGGAAATCCGGTCCTAGGTAGACAGTGCCATCAAGCAGCAGCACTTCGCCCAGTGCACTCTGCGTGTCGCTCATAATTCCGCCCATGGCACCCTGTGCCTGTTTTGCGGTTGCCTCTTTGGCCAGACGCAGGCCTTCCAACCGAGTATCGTTTACTGCGTCTTTCACAGCAGGATCCTGCAGCATCGATCCGCTCGCAATAATCATATTCACCATGTTTTCAACCTGTGCGTCGTAGTATTGCTCGGCATACAACGGGTTCTGCAGGTGTGAATCGAGGGTCACGGAAGCAGATGATCCGCACGCAGTGAGCAGGAAGAGGGGGGCGAGGGGGGCGAGACGACGCAGCATTGTAAAACGGGAGAAAGAATGGAAGCAGTCTACCGAAGCAGTAATCGCTTGTATATGCGGTTTAAGCCACTTTTTTCTCTGCATTACCCGAGACCGTAAACCGATATCCGATGCTGTCCAGCTTTCTTAGCATGCTTTTCATGGGATAGTGACGATTGCGCGCAATATCGCTCTGCATTGCCAATGAGATGTCAGCTGGAACAAGGATCGACCAGTAACGGAAGCTCTGGTTGCCTGCGTTTTTACGGACTTTCTGCAGTACTGCCTCACGGCCCATTTTGCCCATGTACAAATACTGAGCGGAATCACAATCATCGTTGATCACATCTTCCGTAGCGGTTTCTCCTTCCAGAATGACATGCGCGACCCCTTCCGCATCTCCGTTTTTAGTCGCCTCTCGGTTTCTCTTATCGTACATATTGCGCACCTTGTCTGCTTCAGAGGTAAATCCGTGCTCCTCTGCCCACGGACCATTCCCGACAAGCTGTTGAAGGCATGACAACGTCTCGATGCCGTCTGCTGCCGCATGCTCGTAGAGCCAACCAAGGGTGCCCGGGATTCCGCTGATAATCGAACGCAGATCATTTACCAATTTCTGCGGATCGGGATTCACTTTCTCTTTTTCTTCAGCCGGTTTTGCATCGTCGGTCGTGTCGGTTCTATGGCAGCGCAGGAACGTTTCCATCGAGAGCAGTTCGCGGTCATTGCTGCGCATTTTCTTTGCTTTCGCCAAATCCATGTTTGCTCCTTCCCAGTCTTTTGTGTCTAGGTTGTGACGAATGCTGAGTTTTAGCGATGCGAGTTCTTTGTCTTCCTCGGCTGCATTCTCCAGACGAATCCACGCCAGTGCGCAATAACTTGTGCGCTGTTTGTAATCCATCAGAAGAAAACGGTCAGGTTTCACCGGACGAAAGCCGCGGGGAATTCCTTGAGCGTCCATCGCGGTATTCAGTCGATCGAAATCTTTCCGTGCTTCCATCCAGTTATGTTTAAACGGCCACAGGGTTTTTGTTGCAAATGCTTCGGGGTCATCGCTTTCCATAAC
>CAZUVN010000081.1:0-3369 GCA_964623835.1 uncultured Candidatus Peribacteria bacterium | reverse complement strand
TCGCGAGGCTCATAACCTCGAGGTCGCTGGTTCAAATCCAGCCCCCGCAACCAATATGTCCTGAAAGCTGATTCCTGACTCCTGAACGCTCATCACAGCGTTCTTCGCAATTCCTCAATCTTCTCTTTGTTGAACAAGTACAGCTTCCAATGTTCCCAGATGGGCAGTTGACGCAGATATTCCTCAAATGCCGCCTCTCGCCGGGCTTTTTCCAGAATATCGTCGACAGGACCCTCGGTTACCTGCGGCTTGGGTGGTGCGGAAAGAAGAACGAGAAATTCTCCGGGATTCAGTCGGTTGAGGTTTTCTTTCGCAAATTTATCTTTGAATTGTGCGGAGCGGTAGTACTCTAGGTCCTCGTATCCCTGTTGAATGTCACTCGCAATTTTTTCGTTCTGATCTTGGATTTCCAGCAGTGTCTGTTCAAAGAGGATGTTTCGATAAAACGACAATGCCAATCCGAATGCCATGAACCCCACGACCGTTAGACCGATGACGATCGTCAGCTGTTTGCTGATCGGCTGGATGGTTGAGGATGGCATGCTCGTGTATACTACACACTCTTCTTTCTCCTCTAAATCCTCTTTTTCGTCTCAGTCTTCTTTTTTCATGAAAATCTATTGCAGTGGTATCGGCGGCATCGGTCTCTCGGCGTATGCAGCAATGCAAATGCAAAATGGTCACGAGGTGTGGGGAAGTGATCGTTCCGACAGTTGGCTTGTGCAGGATTTGAAATCACAGGGTGCTCATATCAGTACCAATCAAGACGGATCATTCATTCCATCGGACTGCGATCTTTTTGTTTTTTCCGAAGCGGTTCCCGCCGATGCACCTGAGCGTATTCGTGCCCGCGATTTCGGTATTCCGATGCAATCGTACTTTCATGCATTGGGGCAACTGACCCAGGATAGTTTTTTGATTGCGGTGTGCGGCACTCATGGAAAATCGAGCACGACGGCAATGGTTGCCAAGATGCTGATTGATGCCGGGAAAGATCCGTCCGTGATTGTTGGAACACGCATGAAAGAATTAGACGGTAGGAATTGGCGAAAAGGAGCGAGTGATGTGTTTATTGTTGAAGCATGTGAGTACCGCAAATCTTTTCATTATTTGTCGCCGGACATCGTGCTGATGACGAACGTCGACGGAGATCATTTTGATGCATTTGCGGATATTGATGAATACCGTTCTGCGTTTGTCACGTTCATCAAGCGCTTGCCGCAGGAGGGATCGGTGATTCTTCACGGATCGGACGGAGACAGTTCTGCCGTCGCGACGTTCGCCGAACGCCCCGTCATCAACGCCGATACGCAGCCGCTCGTATCACTCGGCGTTCCAGGAGAGCATATGCGTCAGAATGCGCAGCTGGCACTTGCACTTGCAGAACATCTGAGTATTGATAATGCAGTTGCTGAAGAAAGCCTGAAAACATTTTCCGGCACCTGGCGTCGCATGGAAGTAAAAGGTGAAACATCCAATGGTGTGACGGTGATTGACGATTACGCTCATCACCCGACGGAAATTGCCGCGACGCTGCAGGCAATGCGCGAAGCATATCCTGGGCGTCGTATTATCTGCGTGTTCCAACCGCACACGCACGATCGCACGTTAAAACTCTACGACGGGTTCACCACGGCATTTACCGGCGCAGATATGGTCATCATCCCCGATGTGTACAACGCACGCAGTGACATTGAAACAGGCACAGTAGATGTTGATGCGTTTGCCAAGGACATTGCCGCCGCAAGTCGTACAACTGGCCTGAACGGACATGGACTCGACGGCACGCGGGAAGAACTGAGCAAGCTCACCAGTACCGGCGATGTCATTATTCTGATGGGCGCCGGGAATGTCGGATCACTGGCCGATTATCTGCTGCGCTGAGGTGCTGCGGACTTTCCACCTTTATAAACAGCAAATACGCTGTTGATAATCTTCGCTAGCTCTGCGCGGTTGATGGATCCTTCCGGATTGAATTTGTTGAGCGGCTTGCCCTTTTCATCCTTCAATCCTTCAACGACGCCGTCCTGTGCGGCGGTTTCGATCGCGTTCGCGTAGCGAGTGCGGACAGTGACGTCGCCGAACAGGTCACCCTTCTGCCATTTAAGCGGAACGTCGAGCAC
Source organism: uncultured Candidatus Peribacteria bacterium (assembly GCA_964623835.1). Lineage (GTDB taxonomy): Bacteria > Patescibacteriota > Gracilibacteria > Peribacterales > Peribacteraceae > JAKQEM01. Next base: position 1,246 of record CAZUVN010000081.1, on the reverse strand, counting down.
TTGCAGGAAGGTGATCACGACTTCTGCGCGGGTGGCTGCACGGAGTGGGTCAACAGTCGCGTCTTTGTAGAGTGTCCAACCGCGTGCCTCGGCCGATGCGATGAATGGCGAGAACCAGACGCCCTGAGCGCCGGCATTTTCCGGGTTCTTGCCGATGAACGACTCTTCGCCGATACCGGCAAGGCGATGGGCGATTTTCGCAAGCTCGGCGACGGTGACGGAATTGCTTGGGCCGAATTCTCCGGTCGGAACGCCACTTTCATCTTTGTAGCCGTTCAGTACGTTGCGGCGTGCTGCTTCGTAGACGTATGTCGAGTACCATGAATCTTGCGATACATCGCGCAGCTGAACTTCGGTGCCGTCCACATTTACAATCACAAACTTCTCAGATTTCGTTTCAGAACGTGCACGCAGCTTATCGGCGGCTTTACAGACCAGTGTAATGGAGAAGCTGATGCGCGAGTTTTCGGAGAGCTGCTGGCTTTTGGGGGCGGGCAATGTACATCCTTCCAGGGTTCCGAATTGCATCGAATACTGTCCGACTGGAACAGTGCTGAACGATGCAGGTGTTACACCTTCCTCGGTCCAGCCATCCGGTCCTTTCAGTTTGAACGTTAACCCCGGGGGGTCACTCTGCACGGAGACGACCCCTGTTCGTGTGAGCGTGTAGTTCACCACAAGTCTCAGCGTTTCTCCATCGGCCAACTTAAAACTCATCTGCGGACGCTGTACCAAGTTGATTTGTTCTGTTCCGTGATACGCGCGAATGGATGTGATAACGCCGTTGGGCGGAACGACAAAGAGCGTGTAGTTACCCGCAGCCATGTTCGTGTTGGTCACATCTGCGAGCTTGGAGCTTCCGCTGCTGTTACTGGGTCCGATGAGTGTCCATGTTCCGATTGATCCGATATCCGATCCGTTTCGCTGTTCAATTTGAATGGTGCCGAAACCGGTTGGTCCCTGTGACGAAGACGACGCCGGCGTGTATTCGACGTTGGTCGGAGCGGTGGAAATGACAGATGAAGATGAGGACTCGGTTGTTGATGACGATGCAGATGATTGGCTGCTTTCCTGTGCGAATGTCGTCATGCTGACGCTTAGTCCGATGATTGCGAGAACAGAAGCGATAGAGAGACGTGCAAACGTGTGTCGGTTGGACATGGTGGAGGGGAATTAACAGGATATGACGGTATCACAATCAATTATCAGTTAGACGATGATCCCATCGATTCGCCAGTCGAACTTA
>CAZUVN010000080.1:2389-3480 GCA_964623835.1 uncultured Candidatus Peribacteria bacterium | reverse complement strand
CATCACGTCCTTCTTAGAACAGATCCCACCACGATTTTTTCGATGACGATGCATCAATCGAATGCTGTGACGATGCCTGTACGGACCGTGCGGAGGATGAAGGTCGAACAGTTGTCGGGACAGAAGAGGTTGAGCCAGTGCTTGGGGCAGGCGACGTTGCTAATGGGACAGAGGAGTTACTCTGCTGCGAGGGCGTTGTTGGGACAGGGCGGATCAAGGGAATGAGGACCTGCTGATCCTGCGATGGTCTGTCGGTGATGCCGTTCTGGACGCGATCAAGCATCTCCATCGTGATGCCTGCAGTGACGCGATGGTCAATCGCACGGACGGAGACCGGAACAGCATTTAGGCGGATCAATGCGCGAACATGCTTGTAGTACCACGTGCTGACGCGGTCGGCGTCCGCGTACGGCTCAAGGCCAAAGGCGCGGGACATCATGGTTGCCGCTTCGCTGAAGATGATCGGTCTGTCACCGTCAAATCGGCCGTTGGCCGGAATGCGGATCACACCGTACTTCATCGCGGTGCAGATCTCTTTGGCATAGGGATCATCGGTGGCGATATCGGCATAGACCAAGTCAAAACGCGGCGGGTGGCTGGGTGCAATGTCCCAGAAACAGTTCCAGATTTCGGTCTCGCTAAACTGACTGCGGACAATGAGTGCGGCAAATTCCGCACGGGAAAGCTGATGATCGTCTGCAAACGTAGGAAGCGGCTGGATACCGGTGGTCAACGTCGTCTCCATCTCTTTCTCTTCCGATGTCTCTTGCTGCGTTGATGTTTGCTCGATGACCGTCGGAGTTCGCTTGATTGTCAGATCCTCGAGAAACATCGCGTGTGCCGATGCAGTCGGGAGAAGGACAAGACTGAGGATAATGGCTGAGCGGATCATAAGAGAATGAGGGACAGGAGGGATATCGTATCACCCTTTTTCGCTGTGTAAAGTGCCCTTTGCACGAGAGTTTGTACAATACTATGCACTTTACGGTTACCGCGAAGTCATTCGATCCGAGCGCAGGGCATCACGCTTCGGAACTTGATGCACCAGCGAGGACGGATGACGGAGCGGCATAGATCATTCTCTTCTCTTC
>CAZUVN010000080.1:0-2289 GCA_964623835.1 uncultured Candidatus Peribacteria bacterium | reverse complement strand
TTCTCTTCTCTTCCCCATCTTCTCTATGACAACGTCCGGTAAACCCTATGCCGCCGAGCTGATCGGCACGTTTATTCTGGCATCTGCCGTCGGTGCTTCCGGCCAAACGGGCATCCCTGCGCCGCTTGTTGCCGGTTTGACACTTCTGACCCTTGTCTACGTCCTCGGTCCGGTTTCCGGCGCACACGTGAACCCCGCAGTCACGCTCGGGCTCCTCTCTGTCAAAGCGATGAAAGCCAAAGAAGCAGCGCTCTACATCTTGTCCCAGATTGTCGGCGGTGTGCTTGCGATGTTGGCACTTTCAACCTGGTATTCATTGCCGATGCCTGCCGCTCCCATTGCAGACGGATCCGTTGGTGAACTGCTCGGCGCATTGATTCTGGTGCTTGGCGTCACGACCGTCGTTCTCAAAAAAGTACCCTCCGAGATGTCTGGCGTTGCTGTCGGCCTCTCACTCTTTACCGGTGCATCAGTTGCATCGATGGCATCGCCCGGCGTACTGAACCCTGCCGTAGCACTGGGGCTTGGTGCATGGGAATTGTCAGCTCAGGCACTGATCGTCTTCGTGCTTATGCCGATTGTTGGTGGAGTTCTTGGAGCACAGATTGCTAAATGGATGCAGAAATAATTGATCAATAAATGTGATCATCAAATACCGCGATCGTTATGGTTGCGGTATTTGTCTTATTTTTTTTGTGATCGATGAGAACAAAACGCTACACTCTAGAATATGATGTCTGAACCAATCGACAATGAGGCTATCCAGAAAAAGTGCGAGTCCTTTCTGCAGGAGCTCGGCATCCCTGGTTTTATCGTCTTCGGCTGGCAGAAGAATGATGAGCAGTTTGGGGTCGTTTCATCCTTCCACGAAATGCCGGTGAACGCGGCGGTGAAGGGGATGACCTGGGCGCTGAACGATTTTGTCTCTAAAAGCTTGTGACGAGCTTCTCAGCGCAGCGTCTCCTTCATCAACCAGTTTGCCAATCCCAGAATAATCGCAATCAGGAACCATCCGCCGATTCCTTGATCAATTTCGAGGACAACAAGAGTCGGGTCCATTTTTTCGGCGATTGTTTCGGTCAGCCAGAGGATAAGTCCGTTCGCGACAATCAGGACGATCAGTCCCATGAACAACTTGAAGGGAAGCATGATCAGGTTTAAAACCGGGCGGACAATGACGTTCATCAACGTGATTAATGATCCAATGATGATAAACGCAGCGAGCCCTCCATCAACGAAAAATATTTGATTCAAAAATGTGCTCAATAGGTAGACGATGCCGATGGTCAGCAGCAGTCGAATAATCAGTCGCGCCGGTGCCGAGAGGCCGCCTTGCTGTTCACCCATGGGTCGGTTTGGGGTCGAGATGAATGGTAACGGTACTGTCGCCAATTTCCACCGCATGCGTAGCACCTGATACATCGCCGATCGTCACGCTGGTCTCCTGCTCAATGAACGGAGTGTGCGTCTTGAGGATGTCATCGGCTCCCGTCACAGCGATCGCAATTTTCTCTCCAAGGTTGTAGCCCTGTTCTTTGCGCAGTTTTTGGATTGCACGAATCAAATCACGCGCCAGACCTTCCAGCTCCAGCGATTCATCCACGGTGGTATCAAGGGAGATGACGATGCCGGCTTCGGCCGCAATGTCCGATCCTTCTGATCCGCGATAGAGGATGGCTGCTTCATCGGGTCCGAGCGTTTCATCGAGAATCGCAATGCGCCCGTCATCGAGCAGTTCAAATTCGCCGCGCTTTCCGGCTTGGATAATCTCTTGTACGCGCTTTCCGAGACGAGGACCTGCTTTGCGTGCATCAACCTGGACAAAGCGTTCACCCAGACTTCCAGGGTCATCGGCAAAGGTGATCGCTTTCACGTTCAGTTCCTGGCGGAGCAAGGCGAGATCGGCATCACCGAGTTCACCCTTCAACAGTGATGGAGGGAAGGCGACCGTAGCCGATGCCAGCGGACTGCGGACGCGGATCTTCTTATCGGAACGGATTTTGAGTCCCAGCGACACGATCGTTCGAAGCAAGCGGTTCTTCGCAATCAACTCCTCTTCCTCTTTGCTCAGCTTTTTCGCCTCCGGCCAATCGGTCAGGTGAATGGATCCGTGCTCTTCGCCTGCGAGATTCAGGTAGATGGCTTCGGTAACGAAGGGGCAGAACGGCGCAAGGACTTGGCTGATTGTCAGTAACGCGCGATGGAGGGTGTTCAGTGCGTCGATTCTGTCCTCTTCAAAGTTTTCCGGTTCGGCTTCCGGCAAGTCGGTCGATCCTTTGCCGGCAAAGC
>CAZUVN010000079.1:0-3493 GCA_964623835.1 uncultured Candidatus Peribacteria bacterium | reverse complement strand
GATGTCGCAGCCTCAACATCATCAGGCTTAATCAGTAACCCCGTCTCTCCATCTTTGACGATATCCGGAATTCCTCCGACATTTGTTCCAATAACCGCACAGCCCGCCGCCTGAGCCTCCAGAAACACATTTCCGAGCGCTTCTGATCGACTAAGTCCACAGAAGATAGACGCCTGGGCAAACTCATCCGCCACTTTTTCCGGAGAGACACGCCCGGCAAAGGTGATGTGATCGGTAATGTTCAGATGGCGTGCGAGTTTTTCTAAGCGTGATCGCTCAGAGCCATCTCCGACGATTCGAAGGCTGATGCCCGAAAGCTGAAAACCAGAAGCTACGAGCTGTGCGAACGCTCTGAGCAACGTATCAACCCCCTTCATCGGCTCCAGACGTCCTACAAACACTATTCGTCCATCGATCTTCGGCTTTCGCTGCAGCGATGCATTGATCAAATCCAGTCGGATGCCATTCGGGATCAGAACTGCCTGCTTCCCCTCCTCTTTCGCACGTGCAACCAAGACTGAGCTGATAGCTGTAACTTGATCCGCTGAGCGAATGATCGGTCCTTTTAGCAAACCGGTATTCGTCGTCTGCAGTGTCAGAATCTTTTGCGCGGAGACACGGCAACGCTTGAGTGCATAGCCAGCGAATGTTTCCAGTACTGCGTGGACGATGTCGGGCTTGAGTGCTTTGACAGCTCGAGGTGCCAAGAATGGATAGAGCCATTTATCAATTGGATAACCGATACCCACTCTCCATACCCGAACTCCGGATTCGAGCTGATCGATATACGGCAGATCCCGCCGCATGCGCGCTGCGACAATCGTGATATCGAATGCATCGTTCAATCGTGCCGAGACCTCTTCGGCACATGCTTCGGCTCCGCTGCGAAACGGGGTGACGAAGGCCGACAGAATCACGATTTTCTTCATGAGCCGTATCGACTGAAAAGCTGCTGATACCGCTTGCCGACAATCTCCCAGCTGAACATATCCTTAATGCGCATACGCGCCGCATCACCCATCGCCTTCCGCTTTGCCGCATCATCAAGAAGTCTACGAACATGTGCTTGTAATGCGGAGCGATCGCCCGCGGGGAAGAGTAATCCGGATACGCCGTTCTGGATGAGATACGCGTTACCGCCAACATCCGATGCGACACAGGCACAGCCACTGGCCATCGCTTCCATAAGCGAGTTACTGAGCCCTTCGCTGTGGCTAGGTAGTACGAAGATATCCGATTGAGCGAGAATGTCGGGAATGTCTTTTCGGAGACCAGTGAAGAGAACGCGATTGCCATACTCCTCTACTAACGGATGTTGCGGTTTATACCATCCAACCACTTGAATATTCATCTGCGGATAGTGCTGCTGTAATGGCACCACTGCCGCAAGAAAGTCATCGACGCCTTTGATGGATTCGAGACGACCGGTGTAGGTGACGGTAATCTTTTCCCGATGTCCGATGTCCGATTTCCGATACTGCTTTTCGTCGATGCCTGTCGGAATTACCTCGCACTTCCTTTCAATCCCCAATCGTTTCAACAACCACTGCGGCTGAGGATGAAAAAATACCACATGATAGGCACTACAAAGAACAAGCCAACCAAGTGTCCATGCATACATCGCCGCAGCGACTTTTGTCAGCGTGCCGCGTGGCCACCACGTCATGCCGACGAGAGCATCTGTGAGCTGGATTACTTTTATGCCGCGGAGTCTGAGTGGAATTGCACAGAGCGACGTCCAGAAGAGCAGTTTGTTGATGACAATCAAATCTGGCTTCTCGTCTTTTATGATCTGTCGAACAAACCCGCTGAACCCGAATGCGATGCCATAGTTCCAGGGATCGGGAATGAACCAATCTTTTTTGCGATAGATACGCAATGTCGGTGAAACATCCTCCTTCGTAGCACTCGTTCCGTTATCCGTTATCCGATATCCGATATCCGTACTGCCCATGCATACAACAATCACCTGATATCCCAACCTTTGCCAAAGCTCCGCCAGCTTGGTCGTACTGATCATCCAGCGGTGTTCTTCGCGCCAGTAAGGGGAAATGAGAAGGATTTTCTGCACCTCTCCATTGTCCATTCTCTACACCCAATTATCAATTACTCCCCTTTAGTGTGTTTCTCGCCCTTTTTATCCAGATCTGCCCCTTTCAATGCCATCATCCGCACCAACTTACTCTGTCGTTGGTTCAGCTCTTCCATGCGCACAATGATGTAAAACATAAGGAAGAACAGGATGCCGATTGCGGTCGCAAAGAAGGCGTTAACCTGATCTTTGACGCCGGTAATGACCGAGAGATAGGTTAAAACACTGGGCTCGAGTGCAACAAAAGCGACTCCTCCCCAGAACATCGTCCACAGCAGCGCCTCCCAAATCGTCTTCTTCTGGCGCAGCACCAGATTCCACGCGTAGAACATCGCCAGTAAGGCGAGAAGTGGCACGGCGATTTGATACGGCGTAAGTGTCATCGTAGGAAGGATCGTAGCAGAATCTTAAACGCAGTGCGGACTCCATTTGCAAAGGACTGCCCTTTTGCAAGCGTGTACTCGGAATAGAGAACCTTCACCGGCACCTCGGCAATCGTCCATTTGTGCTGAACCGACTCACGGACTATTTCGGTACAGAACTCAAATCCGCTCATGCGTAGGTCAATATCTTTCACAGCCTTGGGTCCAAACGCTTTATACCCGCACTGACTGTCACTCACCCATCGACCGGTCGCGACCAAGGTCACAATGTTGCCGAGGCCGTTAAAGACACGCCGGATGAACGGAATATTATTTTTCTGACCGAAGCGATTCGCAAAGACGACATCGGCTTTATTGCTTTTGATAGGGTCCAACAGAGATGGAATCTCCGATGGATCGTGCTGCTCGTCCGCATCAAGCGTGATGATGATATCTGCGCCCATGCGACGTGCGGCTTCAATGCCAGTCATGGTCGCGGCACCGGCACCACAGTTATCCGGATGACGCACAACGCGGGCTCCGGCCTTTTCGGCGTGCATGCCTGTGTCATCACCGGAGCCATCATCGACGACGACCACAGCATCAACATACTTCTTGGCACCAGACACGACAGACGTGATGCGTGAGCCTTCATTGTACGCCGGAATCACTGCAACAATCATTGCTGAGCGGGCGGGATAACCGCTCCCGATGCGGAGGGAGGCGGCAGAAGGATATAAGCGATTCCGGCATTCGGATCGTTGATTGGCACACCAAGGCCAAGGCCCGGCGTATTCACGAAGTCGACGAAGGACTGAACCTTCTGATGAAGACTACCGTTTGGATCGCGCTCGATGGTCGCGGTATTCGTATCGAAGATCATCGAGTTGAATCCGAGCGTCTGCAAGCGTCGTAAGGTGAGCTGAGCGTCTTTCTCCTGGTTCAGACAGCTGAAGAAATCGAGCTGGTGGTCGGCGACAGGGAAGACTTCCAAGTTCCGCGGAATGAAGTACGGAATGAACGTACCCATGCGATACAC
>CAZUVN010000078.1:0-3701 GCA_964623835.1 uncultured Candidatus Peribacteria bacterium | reverse complement strand
ATGCGAGAGGAACAACAATGCGCGTCAGAAAATCTCCGGCGTAGTTAAAGCGCAAGATCAGCAGCATGAACGCAAGCGCACTTCCTACAAGCACCGCGCAGACATACTCACTGGCATTTTTCCAACGTAGCTCCGCTAAAATGCCAATTGCCCCACCTAGGAGGAACATGGAGACAAGGTTCAGTCCTTGGTATGGATCATCAAATGGAAATGATCGTGTCATTGTTTGCAAAGCCGCCATCAGCATCGTGATGCTGCAAAGGGCGATTGTTGTAATAATCCTCGGTGAAGGCAGATGCGGGTGTGTGTACTCGATCCAGTTGAGCGGCTTGTGCTCCAAGAAGGTCAGGTGCACCGCTCGTGATCGGACCATCAGCGCAAGTCCGGTAAAAAGAAGAATGACGCTTACAAAAAACAGAGGAATAGACAGCGAACCAGTCCCGTATAACAGGGTGGCAATCGCGAGGGAGAAGAAGTCCATACGAGTGGGGAAGAGGGTCAGCGTTTTTTGGATCGAGTAGATTTAGACGGAGTGCTTTTGGCTTCACTGAGAAGGCGCTCAGTCATGGCAACGAGTGTTCCGAGACTCATATCTTTTTTGATAAAGAAATCGTCCATACCAAGCTTTTTGCATTTCTCACGCGTTGCATCATCCGCAAGATTGGTCAGCATAATGACCGGAAAACCGCGTGATGCCTTTGGAAACTGTTGCAACACCCAGAGTCCGTCGCGAACCGGCATCATAATGTCACATATAAGGAGGTCGGGAGTACGCTGACGGATAATTGCTGCAGCTTGTTCGCCGTTTTCGGCGACTGTTATGAGAAAATTGGTACGGGCAAAACGTCGCACATACGCTTCGCGCAGAATCGGGTCATCCTCGGCAATGAGGATAGAATTTTTCCGTGTTGGCATGAATCGCATCATACTCGTATCTCCCGTAAAAAAAGAATGTACAATTCCCCTATGTTACGTCTGATCATCAACGCTGACGACTTAGGCGTAAACCCGCAGCGGTCACACGGGATTTTCCAGTGCTGTGAATTTGGCGTTGTGACGAGCGTATCACTCGTTGCGAACGGTTCGGATAGTGACGATGCGGGAAAGCGAGCGCGGGAGCGAGGGGTGAGTGCGGGGTTACACCTGAACCTCATTGAGGAGTATCCGCTCTCCGATGCATCAACCATCGAAACGCTGGTCGACGCCAACGGTCACTTTTTTGATCGGACTCGCTTTCTTCAGCTGCTTGATGAGGATGCCATCAAACCTGAGCATCTGGAGCGGGAAATTCGCGCGCAGGTCGATTGGATGTTTGATGTCTACGGTCAGCCGACACATGTGAACGGACACGGGATGGTGCATCTGCAGCCGGCAGTGATGGATGCGTTGATTCCGACAATGAATCGCTATGGCATCCGCTTTACACGTATCAATGACGAGCAGCCGCTGCCGCCATTCGGATACGAGATTCCTGCGGCACAATTGGAGCATGTTCGCATGACCGGCGAACTGGCACGTCGTGCCCGAGCGGTTTACGAAGCGAATGATATTCATTCGACGGATCATTTCCGCGGCCTGACGTTGCACGGGAACGCTTCGCTCAAAAATCTGCGACATGTTCTTGCGCGCTTGCCCGACGGAACAACGGAGTTGATGGTGCATCCCGGTAGCCAGACCGCGTACGGCACACCCTTCGATTTGGATCCGCAGCGACAGACCGAACTGCGCATGCTTCTGGATGAAACGATTCCCGCGATGATTGCGGAGAAGAAAATAGAATTGATCAATTGGGGCGATCTCTAAACTTTGCGTGATTCGGGAATTATTCCAAACCCCGCTCTTAGTCCCTTGAAATCCACAAATCTTTCTGATACAAGCCCCGCAGCGGTTTACCCAATTCACCTCGCGCGAACGGCGTGTGGCCGTTTTGTCGTAGATGGTGATTGTTCTCTCACAACATTAGGAAAGGAATCGTATGAGTGACGTGCCCCTCCCCCGTCGTACGGCCGATGGTCAATCTCTGATCGGCGGTGCCATCGCTGGCATTGTCCTGATGCTGGCCATGTTGATTTCAGTGGCCTCCAGCAACGAATGGGACAAGTTGTCCCACATGTGGCTGCTGGGGATCATCTTCAGCTTCATGTCCGGTCTGTACTGCCTGCAGTATTTTTCTGCCCGATGTGCTGCGATCGTGATGTTGACGGTGGTGATCCCCTTCCTTCTGTGTTCTCTCATCGCTTCAGCGATTTTCTAAGAAGACGTACACCGCTTCCGACCCGAGCTCTCTCTGAGCGTTCGGGTCTTTTTTTGTGCGCGCGTCAACATTCCAAACTGGGCTCTTAGCCCCTTGAAATCCAAAAAAATTTCTGGTACAAGCCGGCGCAGAGGTTCACCCCTTTCACCGACCCGCGCCGCCCGCGTGGGCGTTTTGTCGTGGTCGGTTGGTCATTCACATCAAAGGACTGGAGGAGTAATGACTCTCAAATGTGCCACTGGATCCCTCGTCGTTGGCATCGTCTGGACCTTGTTGGTCTCATGGATGATGGCTTCGCAGTATGTGTGGTCCGACTATGCCCGTGACGGCGTTGTCTGGTTCATTCTCTCGGCGCCCGTACTGTATTGCATGCTGCGCGAATTCGGACATGGCCACCCCTTCGCATGCGGTGCATTGAGCGCATTTCTGTTCGCTTTGCCCTTCGCGTACGCAGCGGTGTTCGCTGCGAATATCGCGCTCTTCATTCCGGTCATGATGGCAACGATCGGTGTTGCGCTCTGTGCTGGAATGTACCCCCTCATCATGAGCTTTGAAGCTCCCCTGAATAAGGAAACGATCCAATGAAACTCTGGATGGTGTCTCTTTGCTACCTGCCGATGATCGTATCGGCTATCCGCACGCCGCGAGAGGAATTCCGGTGGGCGGCGCCGATGTACGTTGCCGCGTTTGCGGGCATTGCGCTCGCAATCGTCGTTCTCGCACTTATGACATGGGAACCTGCGTATGACGTTGTTCACTCTGTCGCTCGCGAATCTGCACCTGCTGAAGGCACTCGGAGTCATCATTCTGCTGCTGCTTCACGGCAATCAGCGGATGAATGTACGCCACTGATGCAGATGCAATGGCAGGGAATGTCACCATGAACTGGATTCTTATTGTTGTCGGAGGTGCTGCGGGGCTTCTGTGTGGCGCGAATGCATGTGTTCTATCGAACATCATGCTTTATGACCACATGTGTTGTCAGTGGAAATGCTTGGGGATCGGATGCGTGGTGACGTGCATTCTGCTTCTCGGCTTACGTGAGATCGTTGCGTCCGCTCGTGAGTTTGCGCTCGCGGGCAGCGCAGGGTTGATGCTCCCGTTCCTGTTCCAGTCTTTGATCCTTTTCCTGCTGTAGTCCCCGATTACAGCTCACTAGGTGAACTTCTCTTCGACCCGATGTCACTGACGACAATCGGGTCTTTTTCCGTGCATCGTCATCAGTTTGCCGCGTATACTTCATGCATGACTACACACGACTGGAAGCAATTCCAAAAGCCCGATCACGCTGAGCTGAAGAAGATGCTGAATGAGGAAGAGTTCGACGTCACGCAGGCCTGCGGCACCGAGCCGCCATTTAAGAATGCCTATTGGGATGAGCATCGTGCGGGGATCTACGTCGATAAAATTTCCGGTGAGCCGCTGTTCTCATCAAAAGATAAATTTG
>CAZUVN010000077.1:0-3739 GCA_964623835.1 uncultured Candidatus Peribacteria bacterium | reverse complement strand
CGCTCCCAACACGCGTGATGCTCTACGCAAACGTCTGGCTCTGCAGCCTGATGAAGTTTCATCTGTTCCCCGGTGCGGATGCCATGAGTGCGATAGTGAAAAGAATCCTGCCACAGGCACTGCTGGATAGGATGATGAGGGCGATGAGATAGGGGAATTCGCTAAAAAGGCGTTGCTAGGGGCAAAAAGCGCTGATAGAGTCTGTCGGCTTTTGGGGCCGTAGCTCAATTGGCTAGAGCGCCACACTGTCACTGTGGAGGTCGCGGGTTCAAGTCCCGTCGGTCCCGCCACTTCATTCCCTTCAAGAAGGGTGAAGAGGCGGTTTTCTTATGCAATCCACTCCAGCGCCCACGCATTGGCAATAACCACGCAGATACCGGCAAGCATCACCCACAGAACAATGGCGACTGCCAAATCCTGCTCGTGGGTACTTGGATGGCCGGGAATGTGGGTTTGTTTAGGAGTCATACCTTTCCTATATATTATAACATAAAACATGATTTAAAGCAAAATATCGGTGCGGCTTTTAGGAGGTTTCTAGAAGCTAGAACCTATCAGCTAAAAACTTATTTCAGGTACAAAAGCGGGTTCTTTTTCACACCATTCACCTGCACCTCAAAGTGGACGTGAATACCGGTTTTACCGTACACGCGGCCGGTATTACCCATCCACGCGATTTCCTGCCCGCGGGCGACCTTATCACCCACCTTCACATAGAGCTCTTTGTTATGGGCATAAAGCGTCACCAGGCCGTTTCCGTGCTCCACTTCAATCACGTTTCCATACCCTCCGTTCCAGCCCGTATCAGCGCGGATAACGGTGCCCGCTTCTGCAGCGAAGATCCGGCCTCCGCCCTTCTGCTGAATATCGACCGCGTAGTGACCGGGGTTGAAGTACTGCGTGAAGGTGCACTTCTCACACGGCATTTGCAGCACACCAGACGTCGGTGTTGCCGTGACACCGGTCGGCTGACCAGGGGAAGCGGGAACAGGACGCGTAGGCGTCGGCTGACCGGGCTTCGGCGTTGTCGCAACCTGTGTCGGCTGAGCGACAATCGGACGTGCTCCGGGGATAATCAATTCCTGACCCGACAAAATAAACCCACCACGGATCCCGTTCTGGCTGGCAATCACTTCTGCGGGAATTTCGTACAATTGGGCAATGCGCGTCAACGTCTGTCCGCGCGTCACTTTGTGCAGCACACCGTCGACCGGCAGAATCACCAGCTCCTGACCGGGACGAATCACCGACCCGGCAGCAAGGCTGTTTGCCCAGCGAATCGTATCGGCTTTGATGTTGTAACGCTGGGCGATTTTTTCGACACTCTCGCCGTCCTGCACGACGTGAATGATTCCTTCGGCATAGGCGCGGCGCGATCCCTGCTGCGTCAGCGAACTCGATTTCATGATGAATCCGTCTTCGACCAGTAAGACCTGTGGCACATCAACCTCTATATCATCGATCGTTTCGCCCTGCGCCTGCGCTTCTTTTGGAACGTACGGAGGCAGAACAACGCTGACAGCAAACACGCCGATGCAGACCAGATGAATGCGGCGCGACAGCCACTGCCGGAGCGGATGCTGCAGGACCATTATCAGCGGGAAAGGGAGAGGAGAACGTGTTGCATGTCACTGTATCGATCCGACGAACCGAGCAGCACCGTCACGTATCGTCGACCTCCTGCTTCCACAAGCGAGAGGAGACACTGCCCGGCGTTATCAGTCGTTCCCGTCTTTCCGGCTGTGACGATAGCCGAACCGGGTAGAGGACTTGATGACGGAACATCGAGGAGCTGATGGCTGTGCGCGAGGTAGATCTCCGTTCCTTCAAGGCTCGAAATATTGGCCTCTTTGAGCGCCATACGGCTGCGGATGGATTCGTGGCGAAGGACGTACGTCGCAAGCCATGCAAGATCGCGAGGGCTGGAAAGTTGTTTGGAATCATCAAGGCCAACCGGGTTGGCATACGACGTATGTGTCAGTCCGAGTTCTGCCGCACGCTCATTCATGTCTTCCACAAACGCGTCCGCGGATCCTGCATGGAATTCCGCCAACGCAACCGCTGCATCATTGGCAGAGGGGATCAACATTGCCGAGAGGAGATCGCCGACGGAGAAGCGCTGGCCGACCGGAAGATGCGCCGAATTACCGATCACATCGCGAACAGACGGAGGAATCGTCACCGCTTCATCGAGCGCATGATGTTCGACAATCAGCAACGCAGTCATCAACTTGGTAAGACTTGCCATCGGGTGCGATGCATCGGCGCCGGAGGCGTAGACGGTCTGCGCACTATCGAGGTCGATAATGACGATTCCCGATGCCGTGAGTTTTCCATCGAGATCCTGCAGATCATCCGCCGTGAGAATGGCAGGCGGAGAAATCGTGATTTGCCCCCGGAGATCAGCAATATCACCGCGTGCTCCCCAGACCGGAACAATTCCCAGGAGCAACACCGAAAGAAGGGATCCGTACATTGCGGAGACTCTACCGGAAAATAAGGATCGAGAAAACGGTTTACGATGCGAAAAAATGTGTATTAGAACACAAAAAACACGAGGATATAGAAGATGTAGAAGATGGAGAGGAAGAACGGTAAATAGATCCTCTAAATCGTCTTATTCATCTCCATCCTCTTCATCATCCTATTTGTACACGATTTTCCCCTGAATCCGCAGATCGACGTACTGTTTCGCCTTTGTAGCGCCGATTTGTTCGAGATACACACGGAATCTCTCCAATTGTTCGTCAAGCGGTGTGCGGAGATCGAACCACAGGCTGTACGCGGGCAATTTGAGATGGAATTCACGCGCACGCAGATAGACGACGCGTCGGCTGACTGGCAAATCAAAATCCGCGAGCAACGTTTGTTCCGCCTGACGCATCGCTGTCAGCATCTCCTCGTCAATCAGCTGCCTTCCCGGTTCAGGGCGAACCGCCCAGTCGACAACTGTCAGCTGCAGTAACCCCGTTCCGGTTTGAATTTGCGACGGATTGTAGGTGACGTACACGCCCTGATCGGTCAGATAGTCCTCGCCCTCGCGGACCGTACCGCTTCCTGACACTGTGCCCGTACCCGATTGCGGCGTCTGGTCGGGGCCTTCAATGACAAGATGCGCAATGACTGGATCGAGTGTGACGCGAAGAGAAAGAGTGACCGGATACTGCTTACTAACCGATACACTTTGGAGATCCGGCGTTGCCGCTTCAATAGCGGCCTCGACCTGATCGGCTGTCACAAAAAACAAATGCTGCCCGAAGAACGGACGGAGTGCGCTCTGGATACGTTCGGCATCGATACGTGGATCGCTGCGGGGCACACGGATTTCGCGGATGTGGAGGATGGGGGAAAATAGGGCTAAGCCGATGCACAGAACAATGATCGATGCGACCAGCACCAGCAGATACCGCAAAATAAGCGTGCGCATCTGTCCTGCCTTGCGCTGGAAACGCTGAAACGCGCGCAACCATTGCTGACGACGGTGTTGCCGTTGGCGTGCATGTCGCTGTTCCACCACGCGACGCATTTGCGGCGTGACAGGCCTGTTGTAGCGTGACGGAAGCCGACGCGGTTGTTTCAGCATCGGCGGATATAGTACTGCAGACCTCTACAGATTCCGAATAGACGGGCTTGTTTCATCGGGATCCTCTGTATACTTCTGCCATGCGTAGTGCGATTGTCGCCGATTGGCTGGTTACTTTTGGCGGCGCCGAACATGTGTTGGCCGAATTACATGAGA
>CAZUVN010000076.1:0-3822 GCA_964623835.1 uncultured Candidatus Peribacteria bacterium | reverse complement strand
GCCTTGAGCCTGTCGATAAGGAGTTCTACATCATGCAGGGCGAACTCTATACATCTGGTGCACTTGGAAGAAAAGGGCGTCAGCAATTCTCGCGTGAGAAGCTCCTTGCCGAAAATCCCGAGTACTTCATCTTCAACGGGCGCACGGGCGCACTCGCCGGAAGCGGTGCCCTAAGGGCAAATGTCGGTGAGCGCATCCGTCTCTACGTTGGTGTTGGGGGCTTTGTCTCATCGAATTTCCACGTCATCGGTGCAGTGTTCGACAAAGTGTATCCCGAAGGTGCTATTAGCTCCCCGCCGCTTCGCAATGTGCAGACTACTATCATCCCCGCCGGAGGGTCTGCCGTCGTAGAGTTCACGGTCGATGTACCTGGTACCTACTTACTTGTCGATCACAGCCTGACGCGCTCCGTGGATCGCGGTGCGCTCGGTGAACTCATCGTCGAAGGACCGCGGAATCCCGCCATGTTCTCCGCCGTAAATCCCGATCCGAACCACACGCATGCCGATCTGGCGATGTGGGTAGAAGGGCAAAAGATCAATCTCTCCGCAGGGAAGTACATGCTAGATGAGGAATCGGCTGATCCTGAGAAGGAAACGAATCCGCATCTGCATGACGGCAATGGCCTTGTCATCCATCGGCACAAGGCTGGGCAATCCCTTGGGGAATTCTTGAAAGCAATCGATATCAACGCCACGAAACAATGCATTACGCTCGATGATGGCACATCACTCTGCAACGAAGGATCGAAGCGTTGGCAGATGTTCATCAGCGGAACGGAACAGCCTCTCGATCCCGCATACATCTTCCGCGATCTCGATCAGATCCTGCTGACTTATGGTGCGACAGTCGAGCAGGCCGCAGAGCAGATTCAATCACTCTCCGACGATGCATGCCTGTACTCCCAAACATGTCCCGAGCGTGGCACGCCCCCCGTGGAGAACTGCGTTGCCGATCCCACCATTCCCTGTGTTGCCCCCTAAATTTCCATGGACGCTTGCCGCAACGACACTCGCCGGCCATCCTCCACTTCCGCACTCGAGTGGAAGTTCATCTGGGCACTTATTCTGAATGGAGCACTCGCTATCAGTGAGCTAGCAATAAGCGTTGTGACGGGTAGTACGGCCGTGCTTGCCGATGGTCTTATGAATGTCGATGACCTCGCGGCGCTCGGATTTAGCATCTATAGCGAACGTAAAACACGACAAGCCCCCGATGAGCGACGCACGTTCGGGTATGGTCGTATGGATGCGCTCGCGGGATTCGTGAAGGGGTGCCTGCTGCTGCTTTCTTCTCTCATGGTCATTCTGCAGGCGGGACGGCTGCTGCTTGTGCCCGAGTCGGTCGCGGGAATGACCGTGCTGCTCGTGGGAATTGCATCCCTTGCAGTCAACTTCATCTCCTCATTCATGCTCAAGGCAGATGCCTGCTGCAGTTTAAATGCACGGGGAACATACGCGTGCATGACCTACGACATGATCGGGTCAGCATCGCTCATCGCGAGCGGATTACTCTCGCAATATTTCACCGTCGTGTATTTCGATGTTGCTGCCGCGCTCCTGATCGCGTTCTTCATGATCAAGAGCGGCTGGGGCATCTTCAAGGAAGGCGCACGGCTCTTCCTGCAATCCGCTCCCGAAAACTTTCCCTATGACGCATTTGAAAAAGCTGTTCGGTCGATCAAGGGCGTTGCGAACGTGGGAGACATACACGTCTGGAGTCTGACCCCTAGCGAACACCACCTCACCTGCAAAGTGCAGATCGCAGTGGAGGACATCTGCGATTGCGAGCGGATTGTCGCAGAAGTGGAACGCCTCTGCAGGGAGAAATTCGGCATCAGCCATTACACCATTCAACCTGTTTATTCCAAGCAGGCTCTTCAACGCTTCTGTAAACATGCCTGACACTCTTCGTCGCCATTGGCTTCCTGCTTCTGCCTTCGCCGGTGGCAATTTCTTTCTGCACCTTCTCTGGGAGAATATGCAGATGCCACTCTATGCAGGATTTGAGGAAACACCGCTCAGAGAGCACTTCTGGATCTGCTTCAAGGCGGCTGGAGGAGATCTCCTGTTCATGCTCACGATCTTCGCGGCGCTCGCAGTGATGCATCGAGATATCTTCTGGCTCTCCGATGCTGCGGCATACGCGCATCCAGCAACTTGGATCATTACTCTCATTATTGGCGTTCTTCTGGCCGTGAGTTTCGAGCTATGGGCTGTCCATGTCGCAGAGAGATGGCAGTACGCTGACGCGATGCCGCTTCTACCTGTCGTGCAGGTTGGACTCACGCCTGTCCTGCAGATGCTTTTGATCCCCGTCGCAACCCTTCTGCTTACTTCCCGTTTCTCCCGATCCACATGATCTATCGCACACTCCTCATCGGCTCCGCAGTTCTAACGCTCGCAGCGTGCTCTCCTACTGGCTCTAATCGCATGGGCAACGGCATGATGCAGGGCGGGGGGATGATGGGCGGGAATCAAGGCATGATGCAGGACTCTTTCCTCCCTGGAAAGGATAAGGACGTCAATGCGCTTCCCGCAGCGAAGGCAACAAGTGTCCTTGAAGTAAAAGACGGCGATACGATCACGCTCAATCCAGAACTCGTCCGCGCGACGATCAATGGGAAGAATTTTGCGCTCTATGCCTACAATGGGGAGTTCCCCGGACCCACGCTAAAGGTGAAGCAGGGATCGACTTTCACAGTGAATGTCACTAACAACATTGACGTGCCGACGACGATCCACTGGCACGGAATCCGCCTAGAAAATAAATTCGATGGCGCGGCGGGCGTGACGCAGGAAGCGATTCTGCCGGGGCAAAGCTTTACCTACACCGTGAAAGTGCCTGATGAAGGCATGTTCTGGTACCACCCGCACGTCCGCGAGGATCTGCAGCAGGACATGGGACTCTACGCGAACCTCTGGGTGACGCCGCGAGAGGAAAACCTTTACAGTCCCGTGAGCCGCGAGGAAGTTGTCATGCTCGATGATCTATACCTCGAAGGCGGTTTGCCCGTGCCATACGGCGCACAGGAAGCGGATCACGCACTCATGGGGAGGTTCGGCAACACGATGCTTGTGAACGGTAAGACGGACTACAGTCTCTCCGTACCGCGCGGCTCGGTCGTGCGCTACTACCTCACGAACACCGCGAATACCCGCACCTTCAACGTGCGCTTCGGGAACGCAAGGATGAAGCTCGTCGGTGGTGATGCGGGAAGAAAAGAGCGTGAGGAATTTGTGGATTCTCTCATCCTCTCACCCTCCGAGAGAGCGATTATCGAGGTGCAGTTCGCGGACGCCGGAACGTACAAGATCGAGAGCGTCAGCCCCGAGCGAACGTGGCTGCTTGGTACTGTGACTGCTTCGACGGGTGGCACAGGAGGAAATACAGCCGCAGCCATGAAGGAGAATTCCGATGTGGTCGCGGACATCGATACGTTCCGGCCATTTTTCAATAAGCCGGTGGATAAGACGCTTCATCTCTCCGTAAAATCGAGAATGGCGGGGATGATGCAGCAGGGAAATCCAGGCGGGATGGATCATGGCATGGGTCACGGAGGCACAGCGACGCAGGAGGCAGGTGGTGATGGGATCGAATGGGAAGACCCCATGCCGCATATGAACGTGATGTCTACGAAGGGCAATACGCAGTGGAAATTGATCGATGAAGCGTCGGCTGCCGAGAACATGGACATCAATTATCAGTTCAAAGTCGGTGACAAGGTGAAGATCCGCATCGTCAATGATGAAGAAAGCGATGGCTCGGATCACCCGATGCAGCATCCGATCCACTTCCACGGGCAGCGCTTCCTCGTGCTGG
>CAZUVN010000075.1:0-3918 GCA_964623835.1 uncultured Candidatus Peribacteria bacterium | reverse complement strand
AGCGGGAAGAGCAGAAGCGCGGGGTACGTCGTCACGTAATAACCTGCGCTGTCGATGTTCATCACCTGTCTCCAGGGCAGCGTAAGGAAGTGCGACCATCCCGATCCGTATCCCCAGTAACGATCAAGCTCCTCAGCTTTGGAGGTGTTAGTGCACTTGGTCATATCGACTTGGAGCTCTGGAGGGAGACTACGAACAGCACTCGGGTCTGTGGGTGGATACTCCGTTCCTTTGCCTACTTCCAGTGACGGCGTGAGCGTATTGGGCGCAGTGAAGACAAGGCTTGGAATCACGTTGCCGTAGGCGATGTTGTTGTACATCAGCCACGGTGCGATGGTGACGAGGAAGGATCCGATGATGATACCCGCTCTGGCGAGCGTGGCGCGGAATGCGGCGGGGCGAATAAACGCGCTATAGGCGCTCATACCCAAACCCAGAACGATCATTGCGCCTAAGACGACCGTACGACTGAGCGCCTCGGGGTTGCCATAGACGCGTCGTGCGATATCGGACACATTGAAACGGCCTTCGAGCGTGTACAACGCCCACGACAGCGACACGGTTCCGACGAACGCGGTCCAGTGCACCGATGCACCAAAGAGAATCGTGCCGATTGCCAGGAACACCATCACCGCTGTCGGCTTAAGCGAAAGAGCAAAGCCAGCAAGAACACCGCAGAGCAGCATCCATCGCCAGCCTCTGCCCGCGTCACGCGGGGCTTCGGCTGGCAGGCCAATCTCTTCTTCTGGAGATTCCTCTGATGGGAACAATCCAAAGAACAACGCACTCATGGAAAGCACCCCAACAAAAAACACTGCGTTATCGACTTTCATGTCGGCAAACGAGAAGTGTCCAACAACCGGAAGTGCGTAGTAGAGAAGAGCAGCAATGATGCCACGACCGGCACCAAGGAAGAGACGGGTAAACGCATACACCGATACGACGGCAATAAGCCCTGCCATCCAGTTGATCATCATCGATGCGGTTGCGGCAAACACGCTGTCATAGCCGAAGAGCAGGAACCCGAGCGAGGTCATATATTCCCACTGGTAGCTTGCGATCTGTGGAATGAAGAAGCCGTAGCTGACCAGCAGACGTGGCACGTTCAAGTAACGACCGAGATCGTCCCATCCGATGGGGAACGGACGCACAACGTTGAGGAAGTTCAGCGCAAGAAGACTGATGAGAATCCAACCGACAAGCACCGCCGAGGAATGCCATGGCCCCTCATGCACCCACTGGCGATTCCACGCAGCGCGAACCCAGTACAAGGTGTCACGCCAAAGAAGAGCAGGAATGAGAAGCATCAATCCCCAACCGAACGTCATATTGTAAATCGGCTGATTGATGGTGCCGCCGATGAGCGCCACCAGCCACAGAATGAAAATAAGACCGCATGCGCCGACACCGGTACTGAACACAACTTCCGTCAAAGGATGCTGCATCGGCACGCGAATAAGACGGCGGAGAATGAATCGACCAAGAATCAGTAATTCCAACAGCAGACCCAGAATCAGAATCATCTGCGGAAGCACGCGTGTGAAGAACGCACCCTGCATACACAACGCTTTCACGTCGTACACTTTCGCGCCGTTATCCAGTGTTCCGACATCTGTCAGACACCCCCTATCCTTCAAATCTTGGAAACTTGCCTGCAACGTTTCGAGCTGCTCCCGGTCTGCCCCCTGATACACCTGGGGTGTCGGCTCGTACATCCGCGCAAACGGAACGTCCCCGGTCGATGTCGATGAAATTACGGTGAAGAACAGCCACACGAATAATGTGAACCAACCGAGGAGCGACACGGGCCTAAAGGTCAAACGAAGAGCCCACTCCCCGCTGCGCAAAAACTCTCGGACGATTAATACTCCGTAGATAATAATGCTCCAGATCGCGAACCATAAAAACGGCGCGGACCACTGTGCCGTACGGCTGAGAAACGGAAACAGCGCGTTCCAGCCCTGACACAGATACGATCCACCGGGGCAAGCCTCGGCAATACTCGGTCGGACCGCGTCATTGACCAATACGGCCTGATGGACGGGAATACCGAGGTAAACGAGTAAGCTATACCCTCCCCAGACAACCAAGAGGCTGAAGAGAAAGAGGCGAAGGACGGTGTAGGCACGATCTGTCATCTAAAAAGGGAGAAATACGGATTCTAGTGTAGCGGAAAACGCTATACTCTCCATCTCATGTCGCTCGATATTCAGCATATCCGCCGGCAATTCCCTTTTCTGCAGCACGACCCCGTGCCTGCCTATTTGGATAACGCTGCGACAACTCAAAAACCGCAAGCGGTGATAGATGCGATGCAAGCGACAATGTCACATGTAACGGGCAACGTACACCGCGGTGTCCACCGCGAGACAGACATCGCAACAACGGACTATGAAGCAGCCCGATCAACCGTCGCTCGATTTATTGGTGCTGCACACGCCGATGAAATCATCTTCACCAAAAACTGTACCGAAGCGATTAACACCGTCTCCTACAGTTGGGCACGCGCAAACCTTAAAGTCGGTGATCGTATTGCAATCAGCATACTCGAGCATCACAGCAACAGCATTCCGTGGTTGCAGTTACACAAAGAGAAAGGCATAGAGATCGAGTGGATCGAATTAGAACAGCTTGATGCCCCCCAGCTGAATCCGAAGGTGAAACTTCTCTGCATCACCGGCCAGAGCAACGTTCTTGGGGTTAGACCCGATCTCAAAAAGTGGATTGATGAGGCACATGCCATAGGGGCAAAAGTACTTGTTGATGCTGCACAACTCGCTGCCCATGCAGCAATCGATGTACAACAACTTGATTGCGACTTCCTCGCCTTCTCCGGACACAAGATCTACGGACCAACTGGCATCGGGGTGCTGTACGCATCGCGAAAGGTTCAGAAAGAAATGCAGCCATTCATGGGCGGCGGCGGCATGGTGCAGACGGTCACACGTGACGGATTCACACTGGCCGATGCTCCACATCGCTTTGAAGCAGGGACCCCACCAATTCTTGAGGCGATCGGACTGAAGGCAGCAATCGACTGGCAGTCACAGTTCAGCTGGAGCGATCGCGAGCAGCATGATCAGAATTTGGCAAAGATTGCGATGGAGGAATTAGAAAAAATTGTAGGACTCCGGATACTAACAGCTAACCACTCACCACTAACCGCTCTCGTCTCTTTCGTCATCGATGCCATCCATCCCCACGACCTTACGGATCTTCTCGGGCAAAAAGGCTTCGCTCTGCGTGCAGGCCATCAGTGCGCCGAACCGCTCCACGCAGCACTCGGCATCAACGCCTCCACACGCATGTCATTTGCTTTATATACTACTGAAGATGAAATCAAAGCATGTGTTACTGCCATAGAAGATGCACAAAAAAGGCTAAATTGTTAAATTGTTCTATTGCTCTCCGCACATCAACAATTTAGCAATAGAACAATTTCCCACTGAGAGCTGCACTGTCACCAACCCTTCCTCACTGCTGAGTTATGGATATATACGCCGATAATATTTTAGATCACTACAAACACCCGCATCATCACGGGGAGATGGCCGATGCCTCTATCACTCACACCGAACATAACCCGAGCTGCGGAGACATGATTACGCTTGAACTGGGGATAACGGATAACCCTTCGGCTACGCTCGGGGCAGGCTCCAATCGGATATCGGATATTGCCTGGACCGGCGATGGCTGCGCGATCAGCCAAGCCAGCATGTCGATCCTCTCTGACGAGCTGATTGGGAAAACGATCGATGAAGTGCAGACAATCGATCCATCGCAGGTTATGGCTCTATTGGGCGTTCCTGTTGGCACCCGCAGACTCAAATGTGCCCTATTAAGCCTGCACACCCTCAAAAACGCCCTTCATGCCTATCGTAACAATCCCCCGCAGAGCTGGCATGAAACGGTTGGAAA
>CAZUVN010000074.1:0-3985 GCA_964623835.1 uncultured Candidatus Peribacteria bacterium | reverse complement strand
TTTCGCCAACGGCACGCTATACGTGAACGTACTACCCTTTCCAACCGTCGATGCAACCGTGATATCACCGCCCTGCAGCTGCATGAAATTGCGGGCAATGTAGAGCCCCAGCCCCGTACTCTGCGACGAATTCGTATTCGATCCTTTCACGCCGATACGATCGAACAATTTCGCCATGATCTCCGGCGGCATTCCTTCACCGGTATCCGTGACATCGATGTATCCGAATTGCCCGTCTGTGCGTAGACGAATGGTAATCCCTCCTTGCTTCGTGTGCTTGATGGCATTACTGATCGCATTGGTCACTGCTTCCGCCATCTTTTCCAAATCGGCCTGCACCATAATGGGTGT
Organism: uncultured Candidatus Peribacteria bacterium; assembly: GCA_964623835.1. Taxonomy (GTDB): domain Bacteria; phylum Patescibacteriota; class Gracilibacteria; order Peribacterales; family Peribacteraceae; genus JAKQEM01. The sequence goes on along the minus strand of CAZUVN010000074.1, from coordinate 3,634 downwards.
CTGCTCACCTTCCAGTGTAAGTGAGAGGCCGGCTTTCTCGAGTGCAACGCGATAATCACGCAGTGCACGCTCGGCGATATCCTGCAACTTGACCGACTCGGTTTTTACTTCGATGACGCCGCGGTCGATGCGCGAAACGTTGAGAATATCATCAATCAGCTTGCCGTTTTGTGTTGCCACCTCGTGTAACTGTGACAGTTCTTTTTTGAGATCGTCCCCCACCGGGCCGCTCTCCCCATCCATCATACTTTCGATAGTCCATCTCATGGCTGTGACCGGCGCACGCAGTTGATGTGAAACGAAGGACGTAATGTCCTGCAGGGTACGGTTGCGGTCTGCAAGCTCGGCATTCAGGCGCTCGTTGCGGCGCTCGGTGAGTGCAAGCGCAACAACCGTGCCCATGGTAACAAGCGTCAGCAAAAGTCCCGCCAAACTGATCCGGATGCGGACGCTGTTAAGCACGCTGTATGCTTCGTCGATGGGCTGCTGGGCAACAACGGTCCACGTGCGGGAGCCCACGGCGACCGGCTGCACGGCTGCGACCATGCGCACGCCCGAGATCGGATCATTGTATTCTCCAGTAAGGAACGACCCGCTACCAACAGCCTGACGGATAAAATCACTGCTGCCATATGAAGATGTTAAGGCTGCATCGGATGCAATATTTGGATGTGCTGCCACAACACCTGCGGAATCCAACACATAGACGTGGCCGCTTTGACCCAAACGAATATTCTGCAACCAATCGCGTATGCGGTCTGTTCGCACTTCAAATACGAGATATCCGAGCACATCAGAGCCGGTACCACGCACCGGCGTCGCAATTGCTGCTACGGACACCGAGGGGTCATATGTGCGAAAGTAGACGTCCGATACGACGGTTTTGCCGCGCGCTGAGACTAGTGGGAACCACGTGGTATCGGATTGGTTGCTGCCAAACGCTCCAGGGGCTTGGGGATAATCGGTCCACAAAATTCCCTGAGGATCTGTCATGAGAACACGATCCACTTGAGGGTATGCGAGTACCACCGCACGCAGACGGGCACGCATCGCAATGTCGTCGCGTGTGCGAACGGCATCGAGTGTGCCGTTGACCGATGCAATCGCATAAATTAGCTCTGTTAGCGTTTCCATATCGCGGGCCAGCATTTGCGCGGTATTCGAAGCTGCAGCGATATTCTCGCCTCGGACCTGATCACGAACGGAATGCGATGCAACTTGATACGAAAAGAAGCTTAATAGCACTATCGGTAAAAACGCCGCCAAAAAGGGCAAACTCCAGCGCAATTGCTTCCAGTTCTGCCCGGAATGCGTCGATTGCGAGGCCGGTACGGGTGAAACTGCAGTAATCTGGCCATTATACCACAAATTTTACACTTCCGGAAGCTTCCTCCGAGGTAAGCTGGAGTATCATTTCGGTCCATGAAGGGTATTCATCCCGTCCTGAGCCAATCCGCGATGGTGCTTGTGGCAGCCGTCCTGACCGTCGGTCTTGCGTCGGGTATTTCGACGGGCTTGCGGTTAACGGGTGCTGCTGCTCCAGGCGGGCTTGATGTAACGGATATGTCGATCAAAGTGACTACAAGCAGCGGTATTGGGCAGCCTGCATCTGCACGTTCAATATCCTCACCGGCCAATCAAGAAGTCCGCATCGAAGATGATGACGATGACGATGATAAAAAAGAATGCATCCTCTTTCTTAATCCTTGCCCTCCCACTAACCCGCGCTGTGGAATGGATATCGTGACCATGGAGATTGCGTGTGGGGATAGCCGCTGTACCCCTGAATCCTGCGTAAAAAAAGAGGAGCTGGCAAAAATATCATCCTCTCGTCAGAGTTCCACACCGACAGTTGGTCCTAACTCCTGTATTCTTCAAACATTCGAATGTGCCCCCGGCGCATTACCTTCGTGCTTTAAACGCGTGCGAAGCATGCAACTGGACTGTACGGACCGACGCTGCAGCACGTCGACATGCATTTCGGCATCGGTGTTCTTTGCGCGACAGAAATTGGAACCATGGGATTTGGGCGTGGTTGAAGGGCCATTCCCTCGTAAAGAAACGATGTGTGTGGTTCAGCGGACTGCATGTCCTCCAAATGATCCATCCTGCGTGAGTCCCGTCAGCCTGGAGCAAATTGATTGCAAGGAATGCTCGGGTGATATGTGCACTCGTCTGGATATCCTTGTCGACGAACGTGACAATATTCTTGGGAATGTTTCACCCTCACAAACCACTGGTGAAACCGGAACGAATCAGTCCGGAGAAACTCAGAATACCGCTCGTTCATCGGCGCAAAGCCAAGCGACTGCGCGCACCACCGTGCAGCAAACAGCACCGCTCGGGTGCTTTACGGAAAGTGGCATCTGGACGACTGATCGAAGTGCCTGCGCTGATGACCAAAACAAATTCCTTCAATCAACAACCACTGTTCCAACCCTTACCATTACACCACCCGATGAAGAAATTCGACGAGAAATCGACCGACAATTAGTCCCGGATACCGCGCGCTCCTCGTTGATTCAAACCCTCCTTGCGTCGATTTTTGATGCATCGGAACGACTCAATTCCATGCTCTTCCTGCCAATCCCCGATGATCTTCGTGGGTCTATTGTCGATACGATTGAATGGCTGAGAAATATCCAACGAGATGCACAAGACCCGAATAAAACGATGAGCGATCTGCAGAATCTTGCAGGATCAGTTCACACCCAACTGAGTGACATTCAGACTGCAGTCGGAGACTGGTCACGAAACCAGCCGGTGCCGACGCGTGATCCGAATTCGCTGACTGATAAGTTGGATGCCATCTTCGGTGATATTGCAACCGCCTTCTCGATGGTACAGGAAGAACTGCTCATGCTTCCGTCTTCCGTCCTTTCCGATTTTGCCCAGGCACAATCTGCCTATGAAGGTTTGAAGCCTGCCTGCCTAGCGAACACCAATCTCTGCGGCCAACTGTCTTCTGTCGTCGACCTGCTGGAATCATCGGTCAACGGACTCCGGATAATGCTCGAAGAAGAAGGACGTCAAGATCTGATCGACCGCATGGATGCGATGTTCTAATAACATGCATGGACTTCTTCTATAGATTACCTGAAGAGCCGGAGCCTGAATCAGAAAAGGAAGCACGAGACGCTTTCTGGAGAGATCTTGGCATCCGTCCACCCCAAAACAAACCGGGCGGGCCACCGGTAGAAGAAGACCTCTTCGAACCATTATTCGAGCTTCGCTTGCCCCCCAATGAGGCTGCACAAGTCTTTTGGCTTATTTCCGAATTTAGCAGCTGGAACCAAGCGTATGGTCGGTTTTTACTAGAGCTCAAAAGGCAGATGGAAGAGTCCCAGTGAACGACCTATATTTAGCGTCATCTAAAATAGCCCGGCGTCGTGATGACGTCGGGCACAGATGCCCACCGGAAGAATTTAATAGTCATAGTCGGGGAGCTCGACGTGACTATCCCCCTCGTACTCGCTGATAGATTGACCAACTGTCCGACGCTGAGCGCGTGCTGAGCCCTGTCGGCCAATCTTCCAGAATGAAGGTGGAACGGCTTTCTTCTTTGGCTTTTTGCGCTTGTTCTTCTGTGAATCAGCCATGTGAACGATCTTTCTAGAGGGGATCTGATGCCTGG
>CAZUVN010000073.1:0-4211 GCA_964623835.1 uncultured Candidatus Peribacteria bacterium | reverse complement strand
TATAGACGAAAGAATTGCCACTCTCCTGATTCGGATTGTAGTCGTGGACGCCGAGCGCCTGTGGGGTGACAGGGACGGTGCCAAATTTGAGCGCAGCTGTCAGTTCTTCCATGCCCTGCGGGTCAGAGAGGAAGAGAGCCATATCCGATGCGGCGTACATACGCGCAATGTGCTTCGTATCATTGGGGACAATTGCGACACGGTGACGATGCTCCTTCGCAATCTCTGTCAGCATCTTTCCATACTCTGCCGATCCTTTTCCCAAGATCAGCAGTTCCACTGGCAGCTCAAGTAGGCCTGGCAAGAGTTCTGTTAAAAGTTTGCCGCCAAGCTGTTCACTGACACCGGTCGGAATACAGATCATCGCGCGCTTCGGTTCCGCAGCCCATCCGAGTTCCTCCTGCAGCGATACTTTATTTTGCACCTTATACTCCAGCGTTGTGCTGTCGTAGGGGCGGGCGATGGAGGAGGTTTGTGCAGACATGTGTTGATATGGATATATCCTCTTATTATAGCCAAAAAGTCGTATTTTTGAAAGACAGCAAGACTTGATAAACCACTGTTCTGGTGCCTGATATTCATGCTTAAAATGACCCGTTTTACGCCTCGAATATAGCTGTTTAAACGGGTACGATGAGTGGGTGAAGCATCTAGTACTCATCGATGGGCATCACTTAATGTACCGCGCCTACTGGGCCATTCCACGGACGCTTAAAACGACGACCGGAGAGCAGGTGAATGCGGTCTTTGGCGTTGCATCGATGTTGCTCCATATCCTTAAAATCGAGCAGCCGGACAGTCTCATTATGTGCTTTGATGCGGGTGAGGAAACATTTCGACATCAGGAAAACGAGACCTATAAAGATGGTCGAGCGGAAACTCCGGACGATTTCTATGTCCAAATCCCGCGGATTATGCAGCTCGTTGAGGCCTTTGGATTTCAACATGTTTCAAACTCCAATTATGAGGCCGACGATTTCCTCTGTGCCTACAGCAAAATCGGTGAAGAAAAAGATATGCAGGTGACAATTGTCACCGGCGATCGCGATGCGTTCCAATTGGCATCCGATAAGACTCGGATTGCGATTCCACACAGCGGCTACCTGAAAGCGGAGTATCTGGGTCCCGCCGAAATTGAGGCGAAGTACGGAGTGCGCCCCGATCAGATTGTCGACTATAAAGGACTCACCGGCGATCCATCCGATAACCTTCCCGGTGTGAACGGCATCGGTCCGGTGACCGCGGCAAAGTTACTTCAGGACTACCAGACCCTCGATGGCATCTACGAACACCTTGGGGAGATTCGCCCCGCTGTTCGAGCGAAATTAGAAGCCGATCGTGAGCAGGCGTACTTCTGCCAACGCATGGCACAGTTGATCTGTGATTTTCCACTCGATGTGACCGTCGAGGAAGCGGCGATTGATCAGTTGCCGGCAGACGGTCTTGTCTCCTTCTTTAAGGAAATGGAATTCACACTCCTGACACGACGACTGCGCGAGCTCCTCGCATCACCCTACGGTCAGCGTGCGTTCTACACGGTAAACGATGTGTTCGCAGCACCGGTTACATCTAAAGGACCGAGCGAAGATCAACTGGCGTTGTTCTGAATCATCGCTGATGTCAGCGGTTGATGGTGACTACGGGCGATTTTTTCGTTCACAGAATGTATCCATTTATTTTGAGGCATATTTTTGGTGAATACATTTGTATGTTCAGCCCTGATGTATCACAAAAAATCAGGGTAGTTTTTGTGTTCGATCGTTGCTTTTCTGTATACGAAACGTAGTCGCTCGCCCTTGCGCCCCTATCGGCTCTATCCGTACACTTTAATCCATCCATTTCGGAGATTGATTCCGGCGTGCGTTCCCTCCTTCACTCCCATGCCTAAAGAACGTGTTCTAGCCAGTCTGGATATCGGTAGTTCCAAAATTCGTACGGTTGTTGCCATCGCCGAAGGCGGCGGTCAGGAGCCGATGGTTCCCAGTGTCATCGGTGTCGGTCTTTCTCCGTCCCTCGGAATCCGCAAGGGCCAGGTGATCGATGTTGAAGAACTCATCCATAATATTATCTCGTCCTTGGAAGACGCTGAGCGCATGGCCGGCGTACCGGTCAACCATGTCTTTGTCGGCATGAGTGGATCACACATCGAGTCATTCGATAGCCGCGGCGTTATCGCCGTGTCCGGATCCGAAATCACCATGGACGATGTGGCCCGCGTACTCGAGGCTGCTCAGGCAGTCAGCATTCCGCCCAACCGTCGCATCCTTCACATTGAACCGAAGTCCTACGCAGTTGACGAACAGCGCGGTATTAAAAATCCGATGGGCATGACCGGTATTCGTCTGGAGGTTGAAGCGCACATCATCACGGGTCATGTGCAGCACGTGAAGAACATCGAAAAATGCATCTCCCAGGCAGGCGTTGATATCGACGCGTTGGTTCCTGCAACCATTGCTACCGCCGAGGCAACACTGACCAAGCGTCAGAAAGAACTTGGCGTGATTGTCATCGACGTTGGAGCAGGCTGCACCAGCGTTGCGGTCTATGAAGAGGGAACCATTCTGCACTCGATCGGACTTCCGGTTGCAGGTGAGAGCGTCACAAATGACATCGCTATCGGTCTGCGTACATCGGTCGACACCGCAGAACGCATTAAGGTCGAATTCGGATCCGTATTGCCGCAGGAGATTCAGGAGCGCGATATGATTGATCTCTCGACCATCAGCCGCATTGATACGCAGACCGTCAGCCGTCGTTACATGGCGGAAATCATGCAGGCTCGTTACTTCGAGATTTTCTCTCTGGTCAAAGCAGAACTCGCGCGGCTCGGTCGCTCGGGCATGTTGCCAGCCGGTGCCGTGCTGACCGGTGGCGCCGTAAAGACGCCCGGTGTCTTGGACCTCGCTCGCGATGTTCTTGGACTGCCGGTTCAGATGGGCTTCCCTGTCGACATTGGTGGAGTAATTGAGAAGGTCGACGATCCAGCCTATGCAACAGCACTCGGTACACTCATTTGGGGTGTGCGCGAGGGTAGCCATGGTTCTTCGATGGGTATCGGTAACTTCCAAATGAAGCGTGCTGTGACGCAGGTCGGTTCTTGGTTCAAAAGCCTTCTTCCTTAAATCTTTTTTCGCCTCTCTTCCACTTCTTATCATGTCCGACACGTTCCGCTCTCTCTTCTCGGCAAAGCCCGGCGCTCCGCAAGGCGGCGGTCGCAATCCTGCGTCCGACGATACGTCGACCTCCCGTGAGGTTCGTCCTGATGCACTGCCCGGTGCGGTTATCCGCGTGCTTGGTACAGGTGGTGGAGGATCAAACGCCATTCTGCGCATGATCACGAACAAAGTGCAGGGTGTCGATTTCATTGCTGTGAACACCGACGTGCAGGCGTTGTATCACAACCCGGCTCCCAAGAAGATCACGATTGGCCGTGGCACAACCCGTGGACTCGGTGCCGGAGCCAACCCCGATATCGGCAAGCGCGCAGCAGAAGAGAGCATGGAGGAGATCAAAGCCGCTCTCGAGGGAACGGACATGCTCTTCATTACCGCCGGACTCGGTGGTGGAACGGGATCGGGATCCGCTCCGCAGATCGCCGAAATCGCTCGCAGCATGGGCATCCTGACAGTCGGTGTTGTGACGCGCCCATTCAGCTTTGAAGGACTGCGCCGCCGCAAGAACGCCGATGATGCGCTCGAGGCACTCAAGGGCAAAGTCGACACGCTGATCACTATCCCGAACGATAAGATCCTCTCGCTCATCGACAAAACCACGCCTCTTACGGAAGCATTTGAAGTGGTCGATGAAGTGCTGCAGCACGCCATCGAAGGTATCTCCGGTCTCATTACCCAGCATGGTCTCATCAACGTCGACTTCGCCGACGTTAAGACCATCATGCAGGATGCAGGTACGGCCCTCATGGGTATCGGGTACGGCACCGGCGACAGCCGCGCTGCCGAGGCCGCACGTGCAGCCATCGACAGCCCGCTCTTGGAGCTTTCCATCAGCGGTGCCAAGGGCATTCTCTTCAACATCACTGGAGGAAACGATCTCTCGATGTTCGAAGTCGACGAAGCCGCACGCATCATTACCGAGACAGCATCGCCAGAAGCAAACATCATCTTCGGTGCGGTGATCGACGATGCGTACACCGGACAGGTGAAGTGCACGGTGGTTGCTACAGGATTCGACAACGAGGCTCTAAGCCAGAC
>CAZUVN010000072.1:0-4290 GCA_964623835.1 uncultured Candidatus Peribacteria bacterium | reverse complement strand
GCCTTGAGCCTGTCGATAAGGAGTTCTACATCATGCAGGGCGAACTCTATACATCGGGCGCACTCGGACGGAAAGGGCGACAGCAATTCTCCCGCGAGAAGCTCCTTGCGGAGAATCCCGAGTACTTCATCTTCAACGGTCGCACAGGTGCGTTGGCAGGAAGCGGGGCGTTACGGGCAAATGTCGGTGAACGCATCCGGCTCTACGTGGGCGTCGGAGGGTTTGTTCCCTCGAACTTCCATGTCATCGGAGCAGTATTCGATAAGGTCTATTCCGAGGGCGATATCGTCTCTCCTCCGCTTCGGAACGTGCAGACAACCATTATTCCCGCAGGCGGCTCTGCCGTCGTGGAGTTCACCGTCAATGTGCCCGGCAAGTACCTTCTGGTCGACCACAGCCTGACGCGCTCCGTGGATCGCGGTGCGCTTGGCGAACTCATCGTCGAAGGGCCGCGGAATCCTGAGATGTTTTCACCCGTGAATCCCGACCCCAACCACACGCATGCTGATCTGGCGATGTGGGTGGAGGGACAAAAAATCGATCTCTCCGCAGGGAAATACATGTTGGATGAGGAAACGGCTGATCCTGAGAAGGAAACGAGCCCGCACCTGCATGACGGCAATGGCCTCGTCATCCATCGGCACAAGGCAGGCCAATCCATCGGGGAATTTTTGAAAGCAATCGATATCATCGCAACCGATCGTTGCATCACGCTTGATGACGGCACATCCGTCTGCAACGAAGGTGCGAAGCGCTGGCAGATGTTCGTGAACGGCACGGAGCGCCCACTCGATCCCTCCTATGTCTTTGCTGATCTCGATCAAATCCTGCTGACCTATGATGCGTCAGGTGAGCAAGTGCAGGAGCAACTGCAATCACTCTCGGATGACGCATGCCTGTACTCCCAAACATGCCCCGAACGCGGCAAGCCGCCAGTAGAGAACTGTATCGCCGATCCCACTGTTCCCTGTGTCGCCCCTTAAAATCTATGGACGCATGTTGCACCGTTCCTCACCGGCCATCCTCGTCCTCCGCTCTCGAGTGGAAATTTATCTGGGCGCTCATCCTCAACGGAGGACTCGCAGTCACGGAGCTTGCCATGAGCGTCGTGACCGGAAGCACGGCGGTGCTCGCGGATGGTCTCATGAACGTCGATGATCTGTTTGCCCTCGGTTTCAGCATCTACAGCGAGCGGAAAACTCGGCAGGCTCCCGATGAACGGCGCACGTTCGGCTACGGCCGGATGGATGCGCTTGCGGGCTTTGTGAAGGGATGCCTGCTTCTTCTTTCCTCCCTCGTGGTGCTCTTGCAAGCAGGACGAATCCTTCTCGTGCCTGAGTCGGTCGCAGGAATGACCGTTCTCTTCATCGGTATCGCCTCGCTTGCCGTGAACTTCATCTCGTCGTTCATGCTCAAAGCGGATGCGTGCAGCAGCCTTAATGCCAGAGGCACATATGCCTGCATGACCTACGACATGATCGGCTCGGCTTCGCTCATCGCGAGTGGTCTGCTGTCACAATATTTCACTGTTATATACTTCGATGTCGCCGCTGCGTTACTCATTGCGTTCTTCATGGTCAAGAGCGGTTGGGGCATTTTCAAAGAAGGCGCACGGCTCTTTCTGCAGTCGGCTCCACTGGATTTTCCCTACGATGCCTTTGAGAAAGCAGTTCTCGCAATCAAGGGCGTGACTTCTGTCGGGGATATTCACGTCTGGAGCCTCACGCCGCGCGAGAACCACCTCACCTGCAAGGTGACGATCAAAGTTGAAGATATCTGTGACTGTGAGCGGATCGTCGGGGAGATCGAACGAATGTGCAAGGAGGATTTCCGCGTTGCCCACTGCACTATCCAGCCCGTCTACAGTGAGCAGACACTTCAGCGCTTCTGCAAATCACCCACATGATTGCTCGTTCTTCCCTCATTCGGCTCATCACTGCAGCGCTCTTCTCAGCGGTGCTTGCTGGGACATGGGACGTGTGGTGGCATGGAGCGCTCGGAAGGGAGAGTTTCTGGTCGCCTCCGCACCTTCTGCTCTATACCTCTGTCATTGTCGCCATTGGGACAGGATTCTACGGCTGGTGGAAGACGCGGGAGCGAAGCTGGAAATGGCTTGCTATAGTTCTCTTCCTGATTCCTGCGTCCGCACCATTCGATGAACTTTGGCATCGCATCTTCGGGTTGGAACCGGTTAATAGCCCTCTCATCTTCTGGAGTCCGCCGCATGTCATCCTTGCTCTCGCGCTAGCGGGGAGTTTCCTGTTCCTTTTCAGACACCTTCGGAAAGACGAAGACCCCATTGCACAGCATCTTCTGCAGAGCATCGCCCTTGCATCTGCACTCAGCCTGTTCCTCTTTCTCACATCGCCGCTGGAGCCGATTGGCCCGTACCATCTCATCGGCTTCTACGGGGCTGCTATTGGGAGCGGCATCATCGCTGTGTTTTTTCTCCTGGCTCAGCAATGGATGAACCGATTCGGCAGCACATTCTCCGTGGCAGTGATTTTCATGCTGATCTCGGCCATGAATTTTAGCGAGCAGCTCGCGCCCAATGTGAACATTCAGCCGCATGACCATCCTCCCGGCTGGCTCATGATCTTCTCCTGCCTCGTTCCCGCAGCACTAATTGATCTTCTGCGCCAAAAATCCCTCTGGTTGCGAGGTGGCATCGTCGGGCTTCTGCATGGAGGGTTGCTATATGGTTTCTCGTCGCAATTCTTCGAGCCGCAGTTCCAGTATTCCTCGCAAGATATGTGGATCGCTGTCAGTACGAGCGTGCTCATAGGCATGCTCGTCGGCTGGCTCCTCTCACTCTTCATTCCATCTCATTCCTCCCATTCCTCCCATTCCTCATGAAGTATCGTTCGCTGCTCATCATCGGTACCATTGTCCTTGCTGCCTGTTCGTCAACAAGCCCGCATCAAATGGGTAACGGCGGCATGATGCAGAACGGCGGAGGAATGATGCAGGACTCTTTCCTCCCTGGAAAGGATAAGGACGTCAATGCGCTTCCCGCAGCGAAGGCAACAAGTGTCCTTGAAGTAAAAGACGGCGATACGATCACGCTCAATCCAGAACTCGTCCGCGCGACGATCAATGGGAAGAATTTTGCGCTCTATGCCTACAATGGGGAGTTCCCCGGACCCACGCTAAAGGTGAAGCAGGGATCGACTTTCACAGTGAATGTCACTAACAACATTGACGTGCCGACGACGATCCACTGGCACGGAATCCGCCTAGAAAATAAATTCGATGGCGCGGCGGGCGTGACGCAGGAAGCGATTCTGCCGGGGCAAAGCTTTACCTACACCGTGAAAGTGCCTGATGAAGGCATGTTCTGGTACCACCCGCACGTCCGCGAGGATCTGCAGCAGGACATGGGACTCTACGCGAACCTCTGGGTGACGCCGCGTGAAGACAATCGCTATAACAACGTGAATCGTGAGGAAGTCGTCATGCTCGATGATCTCTATCTTGAAGGCGGTTTGCCCGTGCCTTACGGGGCACAGGAAGCGGATCACGCGCTCATGGGCAGATTCGGCAATACGATGCTCGTGAACGGCAAAACGGACTACACACTCTCCGTACCGCGCGGTTCAACCGTGCGCTACTACCTCACGAATGCCGCGAATACCCGCACCTTTAACGTGCGTTTCGGAAACGCGAAGATGAAAATCGTGGGCGGTGATGCGGGAAGAGCCGAGCGCGAGGAATTTGTGGATTCTCTCATCCTCTCACCCTCCGAGAGAGCCATCGTTGAAGTGCAGTTCGCGGACGCCGGAACATACAAGATCGAAAGCGTCAGCCCTGAGCGGACGTGGCTTCTTGGCACGGTGACGGCTGCGGCGGGTGGCACAACAGGAACTACAAACGCAGTAGTAAAAGAGAATGCAGATGTCGTCGCCGACATCGATACGTTCCGTCCGTTCTTCGAGAAACCCGTGGACAAGACGATCCATCTCTCCGTCGAATCAAGGATGGCGGGCATGATGCAACAGGGAAATCCCGGCGGAATGAATCACGGCATGCATGGCGGCATGGCTTCCGAGTCCGGCGACGGGATTGAATGGGAAGATCCGATGCCGCACATGAATGTGATGTCCACGAAGGGCAACACGCAGTGGAAACTCATCGATGGCGCATCCAAAGCGGAGAACATGGATATCAAGTATCAGTTCAAGGTCGGAGACAAAGTGAAGATCCGCATCGTGAATGATGAGGAAAGCGACGATTCCGATCACCCGATGCAGCATCCGATCCACTTCCACGGGCAGCGCTTCCTCGTGCTGG
>CAZUVN010000071.1:0-4452 GCA_964623835.1 uncultured Candidatus Peribacteria bacterium | reverse complement strand
CGATTGAGAAGGCTCGCTTCATGGCGATGCTCTCGTACCGCAAATAATTCAATCAATACAATCAGAAAGAGGCGGCTGCAGGCCGCCTTTTTTGTGTTCCTCGGATCGAGTATTCTGTGCGCCTATGTCCGGTCACTCTAAATGGCATAACATCCGGGTAAAGAAAGGTGCTGCCGATGCAAAGCGCGGCAAGATCTTTACGCGTCATGCGAAGTTGATTGAAATTGCTGCTCAGAAGGGTGGTGATCCGACAATGAACCCAAGTCTCCGCACGGCGATTGATAACGCAAAGGCCGACAGCGTGCCAAACGCGAACATCGAACGTGCTGTAAAAAAAGGATCCGGTGAGCTGAAAGGGGAACGCATGGAAGAAGTGGTGTACGGCGGATATGGTCCTGCCAATACTGCGCTGATTATCGAGTGTCTGACCGATAACAAGAACCGCACGCTCAGTAATATCAAACTTGCGCTGGGTAAGAACGGTGGAAGTTTTGCGGAGTCGAGTTCGGTGTTGTGGATGTTTGAAAGACGAGGAGTAGTGAGTGGTCAGAAGGTAGTAGGCAGTGCGAAGGCAATGGAAGAAGTAGAGCTTGAGTTGATCGATTACGGCGCTGAGGATATCGACATTGATGGCGATGCGGTCACGGTGACGACGGATATGTCGAACTGGACGAAGGTTCGTGACTATTTGAAGTCTGCGGGATTTGAGGTGCAAAGCGCCGGGCTCAAATATATGCCAACCCAGAAATCGGAGATTAAAGATGTTGAAACAGCGCAAAAATTAATGAAGCTTATTGATGCTGTGGAAGAGGATGACGACGTGTCGGAGGTGCACACCAATGCGGAGATCGACGAGGGTGTAGCTGCTAGCCTCTAATTATTGTACTTCCTGCTTAGGGTCCATCCTCTTTCTTACAGCACTTAAGAACTGTCGGACATTGCTGCCGACTGCGCGGATCGCTTGTTTTGTTGGAATGCACTGTAGTGATGCGGCAAAGCGCGGGTCGTATTGTTGAAGGACTGCGAACTGATCATCGTTCAGTTCCTTGAGCGCCATTTCATCATCATGTTCATCGTGTGAAGGGAAGTGGCGCAGAATGTCCTGTATCGACTGCCGCGCATCTGCAGACAGCGTATCGATTGCTGCATACCACTCATGCTCAAGCCCTTCTGCTATGAGGGTCAGTACGCTGCCGGGTGTGCTGTTCGGCGAACGTGCCACCTGTGAAATCGGTTCGTGCTGTTTCATTCGTAGCGTGAGTGACAACAGCGGCAGATCTTGTACCGGTGTTGTGTGTGTTGACGGTGATTGCAGACGCCATTCGATATCCATCCTGGTCGTCCAATACCACCATAGATCCTCCAGAAGAGGTTTTTTTTCTGTTTCCGCCTCATCCACAGACTCAACTATAACCTCATCCAGATCGGCCGTTGCGGTTGGTCCGCCAGACATCAACAATTAGTTTCCTCCGCTTGTCTGTAAACGCAAGTGCATTTATTCGATGGTCAGCTCCACGCTATCTTCCGCTTCATTCCCCGCAAAATCCGTCGCGACGACGCGCAGCTCGTAGTTTCCCGGATTCAGATCCTGCTCCCAATCGAGCCGATACGGAGCCTGCGGCTTGGTGGTGAGCAACCGCCCGTCCAGATAGAACTGGACGTACTTGATGCCGCCGTTGTCTTCGGCATTTGCCTGCAGCACGAGCGTTTCGCCGCTGCGTGCGGAGATGTCGCCGCGGGGCGACGTCAGCTCGACAGAGGGATCACTGCGATCTTCCTCAAACCGGAACGTCGCTTGGTCGGTTACTTCGTTGTAGTACTCGTCGATCACTGTCACCGTCAGCACATGTTCGCCGGATTCTTTGATGGATCGGGGGACTTGAATCGCCATTGTGAAGGGCTCGGCAGTGACGCTTCCCGCTGCTTTGCCGTCGATCTCGAAGCGCACCTCCCGAATACCGGAACCTGCTGCCACATCGAGTTCCGGTTGGAATGACGGGTACGATGCCGTGCCGTTGTGACGCGGGTATTCGATCCTGAGCGTCGGCTTTAGCTGGCGGCCAGGTGTCAGACTCAGACGACAGGACTCGGTGGGGGCGAGCGGCAGTGGGAGTACCGTGCCCGATGCGAATGTGCCGGTGAGTGTGTCGTAGGACTTCATCGCGTTTGTGGCCCAGGTAATGACCGCCGTTTGCCACTGTGGGAAGCGTGTGCTCAACACTTCCTGCGGCTTAAAGAAGCTTCGCTCTTCGACTGCTTCGGCAGGGCATTCATCCGATGCAAGCAGGCCTGTTACACGATCAACTTCCAGTTGGACACAGGCAGGATCCGCCTCGCTCGGGGCATTCGACGAGCGGAAAATGTCGGACACACGACGATCAACCGGTGTGCATTCGGTTGGCAGTTGACCGGAGAGTGTGGAGATCTGCGGTTGGACAATGCCCGATGGCACTGTGAACGCCGTTACCGGATTTTCGAGTTTCTTGTGTGCCTGCACCATGAAATCTTTCCAAATCGGTGATGCCTGTGACAATGATTCCGCTTTTGCCGCGAGAGGCGACGAGTCCGCATTGCCGATCCACACGCCGGTAATGAGGTTAGGCGTGAAGCCCATTGTCCACAGATCGGACGGACGACGCTCTGTACAGCCGCCGGTCTCGCCGCGGTCCAGACACTTGTTACTCGTGCCAGTTTTAGCAGCAGCTTGGAAGCCGGGCACGGACAGTACGTTCTGCCAAAACTCATTTGGTCGTGCGCTGACATCACTCAAAATAGATGTGACTTGATAGGCGATCTCCGGATCAATCGCCTGCGATCCCTCGTTCTCCGGCGCTTCGTACAGAATGTTGCCGCGGCGATCGGTGATCTTGCGGATGCCGATAAGAGACTTGCTGATGCCGCCGTTTGCAAAGGTTGCATACCCTTGCACCATCTCGGTCAGCGGTGCTTCACCGGCGCCCAGTGCCAGCGGCCAACCGTACTGGAAATCGGGGTTGTCCTGTAAGAACTGTTGCTTCTGTTCCAGCGGTGTTGGAATACCCATTCGCGACACCAGAGGCAGGATGTCCTTCTCTTCTCCTCCCAAGAAGTAGGCTTTGATGGCGGGGATATTGCGTGACGCGCCGAGTGCCCGGCGAATGTTCGTCAATCCCCAGAAGCTGCCGTCGAAGTTTTGCGGCTGATCCTCGCCGAACTTTGTCGGCACATCGTACAACACGGTTGCGGGGCTGTAGCCCTTCTCGAACGCAGCCGTGTAGATGAACGGCTTGAAGCTGGAGCCCGGCTGGCGAGGGGCTCGGGCCATATCGACTTTTCCATCATGCTCTTCATCGTTGTAGTCGCTGTTACCGACGTACGCCAAGATTTCATTGGTGCCCGTTTCCACCGACAGCAGTGCGATGTTGCGCGCCTCGTACACGCTGGCGATGTCATCTTTTTTTGCGGTGACCAAGTTTTCGGCAATCTGCTGCAGGTCCCAGTCCAGCGTCGTTTCGATTGTCAGTCCTCCTTGATTGAGGATGCCTTCTTCGGATGATCCGAGCAGATCTTCGACTTGCGACTTCACCCACAAGACAAAGTGCGCTGCACGAATATTTTCGCGGTGAGGTGAGAACGTAATCGTCTCCAGATCTTTCAGTGCCGATAGACGCTCGGCCTCTGTGATAAATTCCAGATCCTGCATATTGCGCAACACCTGATCGGTACGTCCGCCGATATAGACCGACAACGCACCAGTGCCGATGCGATTACCGAGTAGTCCGATCATAAAATCTTCCTCTGGGATTTCATTCGCATTGGTAATGCGTCCGGCAAGAACGTCGGCTTCGACGGACGGGCTTACGGATGTTCGCAGATGTGAACCGTACGGACTGTAGTACGAGGGGCGCTGGGGGAGTGCCGCAAGAACGGCGGACTGCGCAAGCGTCAGATCTTTCACCGGCAGGTTGAAGTATGTGCGACTTGCGAGTTCGGCGCCGTACACGTTCTGGCCGAACGGAATCCAGTTCAGATAGAGCGAGAGAAGTTCTTCTTTGCTGTACGTCGATTCCAGCTGGCAGCCAAGAATGATTTCCTTCAGCTTGCGGTTGATGATGTTATCTTTTTTGATGTCGAGCGCGTTACGCGCAAGCTGGCGTGTCAGCGTCGATGCTCCTCCGGCTTGACCGAAGCGGATGAACACGCGGGCGATGGCGCGGATATCCAGACAGCCGCGGGTGTAGTAACGCTCATCTTCAATTGCGACGATCGCATGTTGTAGATGAAGAGGCAGTTGATCGGCTTCGACGAAGGCGCGGTTCTCCTCTCCGTACAATCGGTACAGCTCTGTTCCTTTACGGTCCACTATCACCGAGCTCTGCGATGCGATGAGACTGCGCGGGTCGGAGATATCCGGCAAGGTCAGCCAGAGGAATGCGCTATAAAGAACGCCGAAACCGCCGCCGAACAACACTG
>CAZUVN010000070.1:2864-4587 GCA_964623835.1 uncultured Candidatus Peribacteria bacterium | reverse complement strand
TGCATCCACGATGGAGGGCGGCTCCACCGATGATCTGCACGTCGAAGGGCACCATGTTCCAGGTGAATTCCTGCTTTCCAATGGTCATTTTCTCGCCTTGGAGCAATTCACAGGCGCGAATATGCACCGCGAAGGCCTCCGGGAGCAGGTCATCCAGACTGGCTCCAGCGGCGTATTTTGCCTTCAATTCCTCTGTTTTCTTCGGCAAATTCTCCCTGGTTAAAGCCCGAATTTCCGGCTTTTGGGCAAAATCCCGGACTAATTTGACGTACGGTCGGAGCTTTTTGAGCTCTTTCTCGTTGGGATCACCGAGGAGCCGATTTAATGAATCTAGAACGGACATAAGGTTGGGTTAACCGGGGGATAGGCATGGCAAATCGGATCGATAGACTGTATCAGAACCGCTGAATAAGGCACAGTGATATATTGCTTAAATTTTTGTTTTATTGTATAATAATTACGTAATATCAATTCCACCTCCCGTATGCTTATCAAGCTTTCCGGCGAACAGCTAACCGGCCCAGAGGCTCCTCGTATCCGCGAGTTCTATCATACTTATTCGGCGGATTTTGGCCTTTCTGAGAATGGCATTGCCGGAACCCCTCGTCCGAAGAACACATTCAGCACGAATAACGGAACACTGGCGTGGGTCGATGCGAAGAATGAGTTGCACCTGTCGATCTCAACCAAGGAAAACGAGCAGCTGCTGAAAGATAAAGGATACACGGAACGTAGCTGGGGGGTTCCCGGTTCCAACGCAGAATTGCCGCAGTTTAACGAGTGGAAATCACGGGAATACGCACTTGATCGGATGAACCGTGCAGCAAAATTGCCGATCCCGAATATCCCCGTTAACCCCGGTAAGTGGAGTACAACTAATACGCTGTTAGAACCAGGGGAGTATGCATACGATAGCGCACAAAAGACGATTGCTTGGTACTGCCAAAACTATCCGACAGATGGCGGGCACTCCGTGCTTGTTCTGACATCGCCTTATTCTGCCGAGAATATTCAGGCCCTGAAAGCTGCGGGATACACAGAAGGCGTCTCTGATATTGCTGTGCGCGCCGATTTGGACAAATGGATGCAGGGGCTCCAGAAGTAATCAAAAACAAGTATTCCACTCAAGGATATGCATCATGAAGGAGAGCGCGGGCAACAGAACGACGCCTCACAACCGCATTGGGTGAGGTTGTACCAAGCAGCGCAATCGGCACAGGATGCAGGCCCCGGCATACCGGATATTGAAGCCCAAGGCCCCTTTAAGAGGGGGGATTATTATATGCCGGGCGAATATTCCATAGATCCTGAGCAAAAAACAATTACCTGGAACGCCGTAGATCTCCCTTGGAAAGGCGGCATGATATCGGGTGCCATGGTATCGGCATATACGCCGGATAATATTCGCCGACTGGAAGCGGCCAATTATCTACCGGGAGATTGGAACGGCATTCGTCTGAAAAAGTTGAGTAAAGATGCACGTGCTCGCATTGCTGCCATGCTCAACTCCGTTCCATCGTTTATCGTACCGGCTGCATCCCACATCGTTCGCAGGAATGATGCTCCTCGGAATAGCGCGGCATAAAACCTACCACCCACGTCCATACCACGGCGCGATTGCCGTGCGATCGTATGGTTGTGATGCGAGGAATGCCGGCAACGCATCTGCAAGCTCTGTGATCGATGGATAGCTCGGATGTTTTTGTGCAATCGCCTCACGATG
>CAZUVN010000070.1:0-2764 GCA_964623835.1 uncultured Candidatus Peribacteria bacterium | reverse complement strand
CCCAGCGATCGGAATATTCAGCTGATCGCTATAGACATTCGCCAAGGTCACCGCCACACGCAGACTAGTAAATCCGCCGGGGCCGGTCACGCAGGCAATATGGGTAAGATCTCGATCCTGCCATCCCGCCTCCTTCAATACTTCGTCCAGCAATGGCATTAGCCCTCCGTCGCCAATACGGTGATCGATAAAACGGATCGATTCGGTCTTCTTTTCAGTCACACAGGCGATGCAAGCACCTTCTCGCGGTTGCAAGCTATTACTAGCCAAATCTAAGAATAGGATCTTCACGGCAAATTCAGAATGCAGAATTAAGAATTGAGAATTAGGTCAGGAAGATAGAGTATATCGTTAATTCTGAATTCTACATTCTCAATTCTCAATTGACCCCGTCGCTTTCCATCGTCATCCCCACCCACAACCGCCCGGACATTCTACAGAAGTGTCTGGAGCATATTGCGACGCAGACGATAGTGGATGTCGTTCAAGTAATTGTTGTTCATGATGGCGAAGGCGATTCAACAAAGCGGATGTTAAAAGATGTCCGATATCCGTTTTCCGATTTCCGTTTTCTCGAAATACCGAAGTCACAGCAAGGTGTCGCACGAAACGAAGGCGTAAAGCATGCAACGGCCGATCATATTCTTTTTATCGGCGATGATATTTTGTTAGCACCTGATGCCTGTGAAAAGCATTTACAGTGTCATGGTGAGCGGAGACGAACCATGACATCCAATCAGGATTCACCCCTCGTCTCCGCTCGGGGTGACACAGCAGTTCTTGGCTATACAACATGGGATCCAGCAGTTGGCATAACTGATGTCATGCGCTGGCTTGAGCGCTCCGGTTGGCAATTCGGGTATCCGATGATTGAGCAATATGCGCACAAACCTATTCCGTCGGACATCCAACATCGCTTCACCTACACCAGTCACATCAGTCTGCCGACAGCAATCGCGAAGAAGTTTCCTTTTCGCGAAGATGTCAGCCTCTACGGCTGGGAAGATATTTTGTGGGGAACAGAGTTACGAGATGCGGGAGTTGCATTGATATATGAACCCGATGCGAAAGCGCTGCATCACCACCACATCGAATTGGAAGATTCACTGAAACGTATGAAGACGATCGGCCAGTCATTAAAGAAAATGGAAGAAATCGATCCGACTTTTGACCGGATCCCGCGAAGCTGGAAACTCTGGGCGCATCAGCTGGTAGCCTTGATGCCGACGATGAGAGGAAAACACGAACAGGCCTTTTTGGCAGGATTAAGGGCTGATTGAGATATTGCTTTAAATAGGTAATATTTTATAATATAAATATGAATGTGAACATCCGTCCCGATTCTGAGTTTGTTCTGGCGCCCTGGTCCAAACCAAGAGCTATTGAGCGCGCAGTGGCATTAACCCAGCAAATTGAAAGAGGGGATGTGACGCTTGAGGTCATCGTGCAGCGATCTGTCTTACAAGCACTGTTTGAAGGTGAATTTTTACAGAAGGAAGCGCCGTCCGAATCAATGATCGACTATGTCAGCGCGCTCAGCCGTCATCACGGGATTCCATCGGATTTGGCCGACGTTGTCCGCATTCATGATGAATGCATCTCTCATTATCGCGATCTGCTATCGGAGCGGGCAGCAGTTTGTATTTCTGCTGTGCAGAACACACCCCAAAAGAAAACGATTATATACGTCAACAGCGGCATCACCCCTGTACTCTGCGAGCGCGTAAAACAACTGCCCGAAGAGGGGGCACTGGCAACCGACGAGCAATGGATCGAACTATGTATGCTGACACTGCTGGCAAACAATAAACAGCTGACAATAAAACCACGAGACACCGAATTGATGCAATTCATTCTGGCAAGACCGGGTATGAATAGGGTGAAAATTGACCGAACAATCAGCCAGCTTCTTGAGGCATGGACATCACTGAATTGGATCGATAAGCGGGAAGTGGCGACAGAAGTGCAGCCGGACGATATTGACGACTACCTGTGACAGGCGGAGGATCTAAAGAGTTCTTTCTCATAGAGCCAGCTGCGCGTTGTAGCAGGCGAGACGGAACACTCAGCAACAAGGAGGCCGACGATGAGAACCATCTTCACGACCGGACAGGTGGCCAAAATCTGCAAAGTTGCCCCACGGACAGTGTCGAAGTGGTTCGATAGCGGCCGCTTGCGCGGCTATCGAATTCCAGGGTCCCAGGACCGCCGAATCCCACGCGAACATCTGATTCGCTTTCTCAAGGAGCATGGCATGCCCCTCGGCGAGCTCGAAGATGAAGCGATGGGGAAGCTGCTGCTAATTGGAGTTGGAAGTCCCACCCAAGCGCAGATGTTGGAATTGATGCCGCCGGAAGATTACAAGATTGAAACTGCAGCATCAGGCTTCGAAGCAGGTATCCAAGCAGAATCGCTCCACCCCGACTGTGTCATCATCGACTTCAGCATGGGCCGAAGCGAAGCAATGATGATTGCCAGTAATCTTCGCAAGAATCAGAGCTGCGCAGATGCGGTCGTGATTGCACTGCTCAGCAACGAGGATACCGCAAGCGGATTCGACCGCTCGGTGTTCAACGAGACCTTCCGGAAACCCTTTGATACTGCCCTGCTCGCTACACGCTGCCGCACGCTCATCGGGCGGAAGAAGCAGTTGGCTTAGACGGAGAAAAGAATCTTGATCGAGGAAGAACACCCCTTGGGTGAGACCACGCGTCTCACCCTCTTTTTTGAGCTCAAAAAGCCGTAAAACTGCTTGCATACAGAA
>CAZUVN010000069.1:0-4731 GCA_964623835.1 uncultured Candidatus Peribacteria bacterium | reverse complement strand
ATCTACGTCGATAAAATTTCCGGTGAGCCGCTGTTCTCATCAAAAGATAAATTTGATTCCGGTACAGGCTGGCCCAGCTTCACCAAGCCGATTGATCCGGAACTGGTGATGGAACGCAAAGATCTCAGTTTGTTTCTGCCACGCGTTGAAGTCCGTAGTAAAAACGCCGATTCACATCTTGGGCATGTCTTCCCCGATGGCCCGCAGGACAAAGGGGGATTGCGCTACTGCATCAACTCCGCATCTCTTCGATTCATTCCGAAAGAGGAGTTGGAAAAAGAGGGATATGGGGAATATCTCATGTCATGCTGAGCGTAGTCGAAGCATGTATCAGCGTAGAATCCCTCGACTACACTCGGGATGACACCTCTTTCTTTGTTTTCGCCAGCATCAACGTCACGCCAATCACCGCCAGCACACTGAGTGTTCCTAATACACTCGAATAAAATTCCTCGGCGGAGAAGCCGCGCTTGGTAGAGTTGAAGATGACGGCGGACAATGTTTTCCATGTAGGACCGGCGGCGAAGTCGGTAATAAACACGTTGTCGATGGTCAGCCAGAAAATGACGGCGAAAACTGTCGCCCATGCTTTTCCCCATTCTTTCATTGCCAGTTGCACGGCTTTGATCGGCTGCCTGCTCATCGCATTGCCGAGCATCCACAATTTTTGTTGCTCAACCGGTCCCCACAAACTTTCCCACAAAAAGAAACTCATTGGAACGCTAAAGCTTGCGAGAAGAAAAAAGAGCCAGAACGGATTGCCACGAAGCAAACCTGCGCCGGTAACGAACAGGCTAAAGAGGACGTAGGCTGCTTCTGGAACAAGCGCCAGGAAATACAGGGCGGGAAGCCACCAGCGATTGGCGCGCGGTCGTTCTTGAAAAGCTGCTGAGAGCATCAGCCCGAGCGTTGCCGACAACGCACCGGTTGCAATCCCGAGGACAAGCATAACGAAAATTCCGCGGTCGGTATCAAGAACCAGACGGAATTCATCATTGCCTGTCAGTGTTGTAATCAGTCGTATCACGGTTCCCCAGAGCGGCCAGCTGCAGAAAATCAGCGCTATCCATGCGCAGATAGTGCCTACCACGTCGGTTGCGTTTGATCGTACACGGAGACCGGCAAACATCAGCGGCCGCAATTTTTTCCAGAGCGTGCGAATTGTCATACTTACCAGCAATGCTGCGACATACGCCGCGAGCGTTGCGACCAGCCCGATCACAATCATCAATGCCGCTTCGCTGACGGCACGTGCTTGGAATCCACGTTGGACAAAGAGGGGAGTCCAGTAGAGGACGGTATTGCCGCTAATCACTTGAATCACCCAGTAGTCGAAGAATGTCAGCAAAAAGAACAGTGCAAAGGAAATCGGGAATCCGCGGACCCAAATGGGAATGTCATCAAATAGTGTTTCGAGGAGCGGTGGTAAATCGTGTGTACGATTCTCTTTTTTGAGAATGAACAGATTGCGCATCAAATAAATCGGCAGATAGTGCATCGCCAGAATCAACGACGGCAACAAAATCGACGTCGCGAACTTCTGTCCAACCATCGCGGATGTCCAACTGTTGATAGGAGTGTAGAGCTGGAAGAGATCAGCGTAAGACAGGGCGCGGGCGACGGGATTGACGCTATAGACCGCAATCATCAGTCCCCACAGCCACAGCGGTCGTTTTTCAATGAACCTGTTCAGCATGCCTCCACAGGCAATCGCAAACAGCGAGGCGATAATCGAGAGCACGATAGAATTCCAAAGTGCTGAAAGCAGTGATGCATCCCACGTTGCGACAACTCCGGCCAGCGAGAAGCTCGGGTTGATATTGAAGCTGCGGTCGATTTGCAGAAACGGCACGATGACCATGACTAGTCCCAGCAACATCGAGAGAATCCAGAAACCGACGTTGAGTGCCCCAAAGGCAGCGGCTGCTTTTCGCATAACAAGGGAAAGATACAAGATCCAGATTCCAAGATCCAAAGCGAACTTTAGATGCGGAGCCATTCGATCCGAACGCAGGCCATCACGCTTCGGAACTTGATGGGCCAGAGAGGACGGATGGCGGAGCATCATTCTAACTAGCTGTTTTCCGAATTCTCTTGTGAATAGCCGCTTATCCATTTACGATTCGGGGTAATTGTTTCCTTTCCGCTTCTCTAACCATGAAGAAATTCCTAGGCATCCTGGTCGCCGTGCTGGTGGTCGCCGGAGGCTTTTATTACGTATCCCAGCAAGGCAGTCAGAAACAGCTGACCGTCCTCTCGTGGGACTACTACATCGGCCCCGAGACGATTCCAAATTTCGAAGAGGAATTCGGTGTCAAAGTGACCTACGAGCTTATCAAGAGCAACGAGGAGGCACTTGCTCGTATTACAGCTAATCCGGGCACGTACGACATTGCAGTTGTGGGCGACTACATGGTCGACATCATGAACAAGGACAACGGTTTGTCGATGATCGATGCGACGAAAGTACCGAATCTGTCGAACATCGGCGCGTCCTTCAAGGGCAGTTACTTTGATCCTGATATGACGAAGAGCGTCCCTTACGCATACGGTACCACAGGATTCGCCGTAAACTCGAAGTACTTCACCGATGCGGATATCAGCTGGAAGCAGCTGGCAGACCCCAAGTACAAGGGCAAAGTCGCCGTCATGGATGACATGCGCTATGTCCTCGGTTCTGTATTGATGGAACTTGGTTATGATCCAAACACCACCGATCAGGCAGAGCTCGATGAGGCGATTGCCCTCTTCCGCACTGTTGTTCCAAACATTGTCCGCTTCACATCCGACAGTCCAGTGCAGCTGATGGTGACAGAGGGTGCATGGGTAGCCTATGCCTGGAGTGGCGACAGCCTCCAAATGCAGACGGAGAACGAGGCAATCCGCTACATGATCCCGTCCTACGGCAGCATGAAGTTCCTCGATAACATGGTAATTCCAGCAGGCGCTCCACACGCAGACCTCGCACATGAGTGGATCAACTACATTCTCCGCCCAGATGTCTCTGCGGCCATTACCGACGAAGTGCAGTATGGTAACCCAAATACCAAGGCGTTCGATCTGATTGCGGAGGATGTTCGAACGAATACCGCAGTCTTCCCTGCTGCAGAATCACTGACCAAACTGCAGTATGTGGAGGATGTTGGCGAAGCGGTCGAAATGTATAACACGGCATGGGAAAGCATTAAGCAGTAGTTATTGTTCAAATATTGTGATCAAAGGAGTCCTGAGAGATCAGGGCTCTTTTTGATATTTGACTTATTTTCATGAGCTTCTACCCTTTCATTAGACGTTCAACCACTCTATCAGGCATCGTTGCCTGATTTCGGATCATTCACGCCACAGGAGCACGATCATGAAATGGAAGAATCCGCGGAACAAAAAGGATCTGAAGAAATTCGCACGGAAGCATCAGGTATACATTCGGAAGGGGAAATTCGAACTTGCTGTTCAAAAGTTGCATATCAAGTTCAAAGACGAGCCCGAATACAAGTTCTTGATGCTGGTGTTTCTCTACACCAGGCAGTCCTTGGCAGACACGCCAGACTGGTCCTCGATGTTCACGCAGATCGACGACTTCATGAAGGGGCCTGATTGCAAGCAGTACATGCGCAGCTTCTTGTCTTTCTATGCTTTCTCTTGCTTGCATCACCTGCTGCTGCTTCATAAGCAACATCCTGCATATGACGAAACTGCCGCTGAATTGACGCACTGCATCGTCTATCTGCCCAAAAAATTGCGCCGCAAAGCGCTGAAACTGTTGCCCGCTGCTTCCTAACGATCGTGATTACTGAACGTCCAATACCTAGCCGGAGCGCCACGCGCGTTCCGGTTTTTTTTATTCCGTTTGTTCATTGTTTTTCACTTTCCAGTGCTCACGGACATGCAGCGTTAAATCGCCGGCTGTCTCTGCTACACCTTTTGCAATCAGAATCTGTGGGGATGAAGAGTCTTTGAGAGTTGCTTCAACCTGTGTGTAGGTGTCGCCATGTCGCTGGAAGGTTCGCTGCGAGCCGATGTTTTTGCGTGGGACGGGCAGCTTCAAATCACCATCAGGGCCATTCCAGTGTCCTTGCCGTGCCCAGAAGGCAATCATGCCGTCCTTGTCGGGAATCAGATTTTCCACGCCGAGTGTCCAAGCTGCGCGCAGGTTGGCTGGCTTCCACGACGGGTCACCGGTCGGGATCATTTCAATAACGCCTTTGTCATCGACCAATAAAATCTTCTTACTAAAGCGGCAGAGCAGGTCAAAGTCGTGGCTGACAATGACGGTGACACCTTGTTTCTTCTCGGCGCGTTCCAGAATGTACTTGGTCGATACTGCTTCAAACAAATGACCGATGCCCTGGAATGGTTCGTCCAGCAGAAGAATTTCCGGGTCCATCATCAGGCAGCGGACAATTTCTGCGCGCTTGCGCTGGCCTCCGCTCATCTGGCGCGGCAGCTTGTTTAGGTGTCGATCAACTTCAAATTCACCGATAAGTCCGGCGTAATCATTTTCCCAGTTTTTGACGCTCGACGCGGGCTTGGCCGAACAAGCAAGTCCCAGCTCCATATTCTGGCGAATGGTAATTTCCTCCAGCAGGGAATCGAATTGCGACATGTAGAGAACGCGTTCCGGACTGAAGTGCTCACGGACGCGTTTCAGATAGGTCGTCTTGCCCGAACCGGATTTACCGAAGATGCCCATAATCTCCCCTGGCTCTAACGGTATCGCCGGAACATCGATAC
>CAZUVN010000068.1:0-4739 GCA_964623835.1 uncultured Candidatus Peribacteria bacterium | reverse complement strand
GGTGTGACTGCGTCGCCTTTTTCAACCCATGCTTCATCGAGGTGACCGTAGACAGAGTAGTAGGTCTGTCCGTCCGGAGCGCGGTGTTCGATAATGACGTGCAGGCCGAGCGAGCGCTCATCGCGACGGACATCGTGAACGCGACCGCCGGCCATTGCTCCTACTGGCGTGCCGTCCGCCAATTTCAAATCGATGCCCGGGTGAATGGCACTGAACTCTCCCGCATCTAGATTGTAGGCGCCAAAGTAACGCGTCGAGTAATACAACTTGGCGGTAATCATGCGAATGGTATCCGCGTCGTTACGTGTCTTTGCAAGAAGTTCCAGAGGTGTCATCAGCGTGCGCATGTCGTAGGCAGGAATCTGCACGAAGTCACTGTCTTCCATCTGGTCGTAGGAACGGTTCCATTCGGCAGGTGATCGCATGGCGCCCCAGTTCGGTGCTTTGTGCACGGGGGACACCGCATGATCGAATGCGGGGAATGTCTCCGCTACCACAGGCGACTGCGGAGCGGCAGCACGGAAAAACGGTTTGCGGCTGATGGCGGACGACGCCGAGACGCTTTCCACCGATGAAGAAGCGGATGCGGAATGAATGTTCTCGAGTGTTGTTTCTTCCAAGAACACCGCAACGTCAGAAGACGACGATGAAGCTAACTCGATTGTATTGCTGTCCATGATGACATCACTCTCCGCGACGATCGTCCGTTTCATGTTCAGCGTGGCGGTATCTGCCGGGGTGCGTCCGATCAAGTATGCCTCGTACATCGGCATCGATCCTGCGTGAATGGCCAGCAGCGCTGCGAGCGCCAGATTCACGCCATAGCGTTTTAGCCATATCTTGGCTTTGGCAGAATATTGCTTGTATGTTTGTTTAATGTTCATTTGATATTATTATACACTATTTCTTACTATTTATCAATACACGGGAAACTCGCATATACGTCAATAAGTGGTAAATATTGAAGAGAATCGACAAAATAGTCTGTTTCATTGAATGAACACAGACCCGCTCTATACTCAGAGCATGAAACGTCGATTTACCGAAGACAGCTGGCGCCGTGAACCTTGGTTTAAGGGGCTTATTGCGGCTATTCGCTCCTGCAAAACAGACGAGGATACCGAGAATTTCATCCGTGATATTGCAACGCTCAGCGAGATGCAGGCACTCAGTGAACGCCTAGAAGTCGCACGTTTACTCGCCAAAGGTCTCAGCTATCGCCAGGTTGCGCAGCAGACCGGTGCTTCCACCACAACCGTGACTCGTGTCGCCAAATTTATTGAAAACGGTGAGGGCGGTTATCGCAAAGTGTTAAATACGCATCGCCATCATCGAATGAAGATTGATAAGAAGCCTGTCAACAATCCATCACCGGAGAGTGAGTATTCAGATATTCCGCTCGATCAGCCAGCGCCACCGAAACCAACGTGTGCTCCTGCGCCGGTCAGTCCGTTGCAGAAGTATTTGGATAGACGGTGATCAGTTTCTGGTACGAGGGAGTAGGAGCATCGCTCCGAGTAACAGTGCCGCGCCAAGATATTGTATTGGCGAGAGCATGCGGTCATTCACGATGTAATCGATCACCATCGCCGAGAGCGGCCAAGTTAGCTCGTAGAGTGTTGCATGCGATGCGGGGATTCGTTTCAAACCGAAATAGTAGATGCAGAGCGCAACTGCACCCGTCGAAACGACAATAAGAGATAATGCTGTCCATTGGCTTCCGGTCAGAGTCGTATGCATAACAGACCAGCCGATGCCCATGAACGAAAGAGGAATAATTGCGAGTAAGAATGTTAGAAGCAGTCGTAGTGCGGTGATTAAAAAGAAACTGCCCGATTCAAGTGCCTTTTTGCCGAATACCGTCGAAGTTCCCCAGCAGAATGCAGCGCCAACTGCAAGAAGAGCGGCAATCGCATTTCCTCCCTCCAATGAGAATTTTGGGTACACACCGGCGAACGTAATGAGATAGCCGCCGATGAATGCCAATCCTGCGAGCAACAGAAATCGTAGAGTGATACGCTCTCGTAACATGATCGCTGCAAGAGAGATTGCAAAAAACGGCTGGAGTTTCTGCAGCAACACAACGACTGAAAGGTCAATATAGCCGACGTGGCCCAGTGCTTTTGTGTAAAAATATGTGCCAAGAATGCCACCAAAAAGGCTGATCCATGTAACAGATATCCAAGTCTGTGTCGTAAATGACAACAGCTCTTTGCGCTTCAGAATGAGCAACGGTGAAAACAGAATTGTTCCAAGAAGGTGTTCCAATGCGACGATGACGAGAGGTGAAACAGCATATAGCGACTGGCGTAGTACGCCATCGACACTCCATAAGAGAGCAGCGAATACGACGGAAAAGGCACCCGAAAAATAGTTCATAGGCTTCGATCGTACCGATGAATCTAACAAGCCTCTAGCTGTTCTTAATCCTCTTCAACTCCACCAATGAATGCAGCACCGCGCGGGCGGCTTCTTTGCCTTTGTTTAAATCTCCCTGTGAACGTTCAATCGCCTGCTCCAGCGTGTTGACGTAGAGAATTTCAAACGCGAAGGGGAGTGCGTGCTCCACCTGAATATCCATCATCGCGTTTGTGACAGAGTCTGCCAATAAACGCGCGTGATGTGTTGCGCCTTCGATGATAATGCCGAAACCAATCATCGCATCGACGTTTCCTTTTTTTGCAAGTGCAGATCCTATCAATGGAATTTCAAACGACCCTGGTGCGCGGTGAATCACAATATTCTCCGTAGGAATTCCCGCTGAAACAAACAGGTCAACAGCGCCTTGCACCATACTATCGATATGCTCTTTGTGGTAGGTAGAAGCCACAATTCCGATGGTCCACGAAGGATCAACATCTGCCGGAAGATCGGTGGGAGTTAAGCCTTTCATTGGCGTTTCGCAAGAATGGATTCAATGTATCGCGCGAGCACATCAGTTTCGATGTTCACACGATCACCGATGTTGAGTGTTCCAAGATTAGTAATGTCCAATGTATGTGGAATCAATGCGATCGTGCACATTGTTCCATCCACTGCAGCAACGGTGAGTGATACGCCGTTGATTGCGATCGAACCCTTGTAGACAACATAGCGCGCTAGGTCGGATGGCAACTCGATCATCAATGTCGCCCACGGACTGTCAGTTGGTTTTTCGAAACGTTTGACTGTTCCCGTTCCTTCGATATGTCCTTGAACAATGTGTCCTTCGAATCGGCTCTGCGCACCCATCGATCGTTCCAAGTTCACATGATCACCGGCGTTCAAATCTCCAAGATTCGTTTTGTCCCACGTCTCCGGCACAACGTCGAATGTCATCGATTGCTCATCAAACGCAATCAC
Source organism: uncultured Candidatus Peribacteria bacterium (assembly GCA_964623835.1). Classification (GTDB taxonomy): domain Bacteria; phylum Patescibacteriota; class Gracilibacteria; order Peribacterales; family Peribacteraceae; genus JAKQEM01. Next base: position 1,397 of record CAZUVN010000068.1, on the reverse strand, counting down.
GGTCAGGCATGCACCGTTGACCACAATGCTGCCGCCGATTGCGATATCATCAAAATTCGCTGGTCGCTGCACAGTGAGACCTGTGGCGGTTTTTTCGAGGACAGGAGCCGATACTTCGACGATTCCGGTAAACATGAGAGGGCACACTATAGCACGGGTATAAAAAAACCGGAGGATTTCCCTCCGGTCTCTGTAGGAACCTTATGCAGCGGGTGCTTCCGGTGCTTCAGGCTCTGTAGCAGGTGCTTCTGGAGCAGCTACTGGTGTTTCTTCTTCACCTTCAAATGTACGCATAGTGAAATGGGGAAAATGGGTAGAACTTGACCATAGGTTGTATTTCATTTTATAGCAAACATTTGCCTGACCTTTACTGCATCGTGCTAATCGGATACATGATCCGGTTGCCGACGCGGTAGAGGAACTCGAACCACTTAGTCCACAGCGTTCGCCCCAGTGGTAGCGTTCCGTTTTCTGCGTAATGCTTGGCAATCTGCCCAAACTTCTCGCCCTCGCGTCGCATCTTTTCCAGGGTGTGCGGGCGCTGATCGACCACTAATCCAAATTTACCCTTGCCCGCGACACTCTTTGGCTCAAAGTGGCGTAGCACAATCGATCCACCGTAGTACTTCATCGCTTCCGCAACATGCAGTGTTGTTAAATACATCAACGCTTTCCACGCGATCATCGGCGCACCACCGGTGTAAATCAGTCCGAACGGCTTTCGCTTGAATTGTCCTTTGCTGTGCGTCTCCCTGTCGAGGCCGAATGCACCCATTCGATCAATGAGATTTTTCAGATGAGAGGGGACGGAGAAGTTCCAAATGGGCGTCGCGAAGACAACGCCGGATGAATCCTGAATCAGGGTCTTGAGACGCAGGTAATCGGGCTCGCATGATTCTTCATCGTAGTCGGCGAGCGTGAAGTGATGCAGTGATAATTCGTTCAGGCGAATCTTTTCGAATGTCACACCCTCAACCTTCTTCAGTCCTTCAATGAACTGATCGGCGAGGTAGTTGCTATTACTGGGGTTATTTGTACCGGCGACGATGATGGTGACGAGGGATTTAGACATAGAGTGATTGTAGGGAGATTGATGGAGGCTTTCCATTGCTTCATCAAGGTGTCAGCTTTTAGTTTTTAGCTGTTAGAAACGAAAAAAACAACATTTCTGAAAGCTAACAGCTAACAGCTATCAACTCGTCGCTCTTTCCCCTTTTCACTAGACCCCGAACATGGTGTAGCAATGTAATTTTACTCCACATTCTGCATCGTTTTTGTCCTCGGTGAGCCCTCGTTGACACCCTGCCCCTTCGCTGCTGATGATTTCTTGATGACCTGTCACTACTCCAATATCTTGGGGTTTGTTTCGACACCGGACACTAGATCGTGTATTTTTC
>CAZUVN010000067.1:0-4887 GCA_964623835.1 uncultured Candidatus Peribacteria bacterium | reverse complement strand
AGTCAAGAAGATCTCCACATTTGTACAGAATATTTGACTTTCTCTAGGGCAAAAGAGCGGACTATATCTATACTCCGACTATGCGTGTTGTCCTGCAAAAAGTGATCTCCGCCTCCGTTTCGGTTGATGAATCGGTCATTGCGTCAATCGGAGCTGGGTATGTGTTGTTTCTCGGCGTTATAGAGGGCGATACCGAGGAGCAGGTACGGTGGCTGACCGATAAGATAGTGAAACTTCGCTTATTTGATGGAGCGGACCAAAAGATCAACGACACAAACATCCTTGATGTAGGGGGCAGTATTCTGGTCGTTTCGCAATTCACACTGGCTGGACGCATGGAAAAGGGAAATCGTCCCGATTACACCCAAGCAATGAAGCCGAAGGAGGCAGAGCATCTTTATCATCGATGTATCGATCTACTCAAAGAACAGGGTGTTCAGACAGTGGCATCGGGGTCATTTGGGGCACATATGGAGGTGGAGTTGATCAATGATGGACCGGTGACGCTGGTGTTAGAAAAAGCTGCTTAGCTTCCAAGCCCCTCAGCTTCATAGCTTCTATACGGAAGTTTTTTTAAATGTGAGAAACATTGAATCTATGGGTATTGCCTATCACATTTCGACGATTTCCTTGTAAAAGCTCGGAAGCTAATCGCCTAACCAGCTTAGAAGCTTCTCGATGCGGGAATTTTCTCTATTTTTAGTATCATATTGAGAATGGGGCATGATACAGTCCATTCTCGATGCCTCCGGTCATCGATTTACAGCAACAGGCTCAATCCAATACTTTCGAGCGGCTCCTGCAGCTGCGGGTGGAGAGAGTTCCTACGACTGACACTGCGCGGCTTCGCCAGGCGCATCGTGATGCGTGTTCCATGTATGGCGAACAGAAGCATTGGACCGGCGAGTCGTTGGTCGATCACTGCCTTGGTGTGTTGGAGCTCTATTTGCCATTTGACCCCGATGACGACGGCGTTATTGCTGCATTGGTTCATCATGCCCTCGATACGCATCAGTGGTCCTTGGCCGATGTCGAACGGGGACACGGTGCACAGGTCCGTTCGACCGTCAGTGCCGTTCATCTTCTTTCTCATGTAACGACTCACGAGCATCGACTCCCGATTGAACATCTGCGGATGATGTTCCTGCGCGTTGCCGATGATCCGCGTGCGGTGTTGCTGATTCTGTGCGATTACGCACGCAAGTTGGAGATGATGCACAATCTTACGCCCGAACTACGACGCAGGCTCTGTCGCGATGTATTGCAGCTCTTCTCGCCAGTCGCAGCTCGGCTGGGTATGTACACCATCAAACATCGCTTGGAATCGCGCGCGTTTCCCGTTTTATATCCCGTCGATGCGACGCGCATTGCCGAGCAGTTGAATGATTTGCATACGCGCCACGGGGATTTTTTGCGGAATGCCGGCGATCATCTGCGCGACGCGCTGGCCGCCCAGGGAATAGAGGCGACCGTCGAACGTCGCGAGAAGCAGATCTACAGCATCTTCCACAAGATGCATGAGAAAAATATCACGCACGTGGAAGGCCTATACGATCTGTTTGCGTTGCGTGTCATTGTCGGCACCGACGCTGAATGCTATCAAGCGCTCGGCATTTTGCATGGCATCGGCTATCCGGTGGCGCACCGCTTTAAAGATTATATCGGGTTCCCCAAGCCGAACGGTTACCGCAGTTTGCATACGACGTTGATGCGTCTTCCCGGAGCGCCGGACGGAGTGTTGATCGAAGTACAGATTCGCACGCACGAGATGCACCGCCAGGCGCAGCTCGGTGTTGCAGCCCACTGGAATTACAAGGAAGGCGGGGGAGAGGAATTTGCCGAACGACGCGCACAACTGCATCAGGCTTTATTGCATCAATCGTCCGGTGAGGAGAGTGCGAAAATTCCGCTTGCCGATCATATCTTCGTTCTGACACCGCACGGCGATATCTTGGAACTCCCCGAGGGGGCAACGCCGCTCGACTTTGCATTCGGCGTACACAGCATGGTCGGGCTTACATTCAAGGCCGCACGGGTGAACGGATCGGTCGTGCCCATCGACTATCCTCTGGAGAACGGAGACGTCGTCGAAATCATCCGCCACAAAGAGCCGCGTCCGTCAGTGAACTGGATCGGCATTCTCAAGACGTCCTCTGCCCGATCGCGTCTTAAAAAATATCTTGCGCTGCACGACCGGGAATCGTCGGTCCAGCGAGGACGCGAGCTGCTGAACGCCGAACTTGCGCGTCGGGGTCTGCCGCCGCTCGATGCGGATCTCAGCATTCTGCGTCTGCACGAGGGATCCAATCTTTCCGTCGCCGAACGGACGGAGTTGCTTGTCCGCTTGGCGCAAGGCGCTGTCACTGCGTCGGGTCTTGTCCGACAACTCGATGGTGTTCGTACGGCAACAGCAACGACAAAATCCTTGTTCTCCCGCGATGCGGGGCCGAACACGATCGTCTTTGAAGACGGGCTCGATATGCCCGTTCGGTTCACCAAATGTTGCAAGGCCGATCTGGACCCGGGCTGTGACATTCAGGGGATCGCAGGGCGTGACGGGCACGTGCGCATTCATCGCAAGGCATGCAAAATGCTGCGCAGTGCCAACAAAGAGCGCAGGGTTACGGTGAAGTGGGGGAAGAGATTACGCAGCTAGTAGTTGCTCAATCAGCTTGTCGACCATCGCGCGCCAGCGGATTTCTTCGAACAGGCTTCCGCGGGATTGCCACTGTGCGGTTGCATCCGAACGCTGGTTCTCTGGAAGTCGATCGACAAACGCCTTGAATGCATCTTCCAGTTCCTCAGGCGTCATCGTAATCGATCGCAGTTCAATCAGCTTGGCCATACCAAGACGCAGCTTCCAGCGGTCTTCCGCCTGCTCGCGCATTTCTTTCTCGACTTGTTCGGCGGTCTTTTTCTGCTGCTCCAGCGCTTGGGCAATCGTCTTTCCTTGTTTCTGCAGCTGCTCTGCCCATTCTTCAATCATGCCGCGTACTTCTTCATCCAACAATTCGTCGGCAATTTCGACCGACGTTCGCTTTTTAATTTCATCCAGCAGTGTCCGCTCGCGCTCCATGCGGGCGAACTGCTCATCCTGTGAACGAATCGATTGTTCGACTGTTGCACGGAATGCGTCAGCTGATTCTGACTGCAAATGTGTCTTCGCGAATTCATCGGTCAATTCGGGCAGGCTGATTTCCTGAACGGCTTTCACCTGCACATCGAACGTTGCCTTTTTGCCGGCAAGTTCCGGCATGGGGAATTTTTCGGGCAGAGCTAGCGTGAACGTTTTGGTTTCACCGGCGCGAGCGCCGATCAATGCCTCTTCAAAACCGGGGAGCAATGTTTTGCTGCCGATTTCCGCTTCGTAATCGTGTGCGTGCAGGCCTTCGATGTTGTTACCCGCTTCATCCTTCGCATGGAAATCAACCGTTAGCGCATCGCCTTCCTTTGCTGCGCGGTCTGCAGGTTTTAGCGTGCGTTGCTCGCGGATGATCGACTTGATCACGTTATCAATATCTTTCTGTTCCACCTTCATCTCCTTCTTTGGCACGCTAATGTCGTCATGCTTTTTAACTGTCACCTCTGGCTTCTCGACAAACGTCACGCTCAACGTTACTGGCATACGGGACGTCACCTCTACTTTCGGTGGAATAACCGGGGCGATCTTGTGTTCGTCCGCGAGTTTGGGGAGTGTGTTGCGCAGTAAAATCCGCACCGTCTCTTCAAACAAATCATCGGGGTTCACCTTGCTGCGGACCATGTCGGCCGGCGCGTTCCCTGCGCGGAAACCGTCAATTTTCACACGCTGAGCGAAGCGTGAGAGTGCTTCGGTCTCGGCAGGGGCATACTGCGTTTCATCGAACACGACGGTTGCGACAACGCGGTGTTTGGGAAGGCGCTTGATGGTGACGGAATCGGACATACAGGAACGAGGAACAAGGAAGTAGGATCTTAAGAAGCGGGAGTAGTGTAGAGCAACAGATATCTCTGTGTCTTATTTTCCAAACCACTTCTTCGAGAACACCAGCAGGGGAGTTGCAACGAAGAACGACGAGTAGGTACCAATGAAGGTTCCGATGATCAGCGCGAGCATGAACCAGCGGATCGACTCTGCACCAAAGAAGAAGAGCGCGAAGAGCATGATGAGCGCACACAGACCGGTGTTAATGGTGCGGCTGAAACTCTGCCACAGGCTGCGGTCGGCAATCTCGGCAATATTGTCGGTGCGCTTGGATTCAATCAGGTTATCGCGAATACGGTCGAAGATCACAATAGTGTCGCTGACGGAGTAACCCATGATGCTGAGCAGCGCGGTCACAAACAGCGTATCAATTTGGAATGTCGTGTAGTGGCTGAGGATGGTGAAGATGCCGACGGTAATCGTAATATCGTGCACAAGTGCGACAATGGCGCTGAGGCCGAAGGTCCACGGAGACATCGACTTCGGAATTTTGCGGAAGGCTGCTGCCAAGTACAGCACAATTGCGACGCATGCGGAGAAAAGCGCCCAGAATGATTTCTGCTTCAGGGAAGATCCGACTGTGGGGCCGATAGTCGTGTACTGCAGTTCGATGGTGTCGCCGAGTGTTGCGTCAAGATGCGCGACGAGAGCTGTGTGCTGCTCGTTGCTCAGTGTCTGGGAGCGGACGAACCACGTACCGGAACGTGTCTGGGTCAGCGCGGCATTCTGCAAATCGGCTTCCTGCTGGAACGACGAAAGGGCGGATGCAAGGTCATCGCGAGTCTTTCCTTCCGGAAGCTGCAATTCCATTAACGTTCCGCCGGTGAACTCGATGCTGAGGACAGGGCCCGGCGCAATGAGCAGCGCAACGGACGCGATCACCAGGAGCACGGAGACCGGGAAGAGGAAACGGGCGGCGCGGA
>CAZUVN010000066.1:0-4955 GCA_964623835.1 uncultured Candidatus Peribacteria bacterium | reverse complement strand
TAAGGTGATGATTTCGTGTTCGTAGAGCCATTTCCCCGTTCTGCCGTGTGCGGAATTCCGCCAGAGCCTGCTTGTAGTCCCTTATGGTCTGCTTATCAAATTCTTTGACAGAAGAGAGAGGAAGTAGTCTGACTAGGAGATCGAGTGATTGTCGGTAATTGGTGATTGTTAGTGTCGATTTATTTTCCTCCGTCTGCAGAAATTGCAGATACCGTTTGATCGCCTGAGATAGCGGGGTGGGGGAAGAATTCATCGATCCATAGTACTTAACATAATGAAGTTTATGTTAACCAATTAGAATGCGCAAGAGCATTTTCAGGCTCTCACAGTGCATCGGTGTCCGATTGTTCTTGGCCTTCCATTGGCTGATCGGGGTCCAATGGCCACAGATAATCCAAAAACATTCCGTAGTACAACACGCCAAATACTTCGCGCTGGAATGACCATCGTTCAGTACCGGTCACCGGTTCCCTGTCCTGCGCCGGATAGATCTGCAGCCCGAACCAGCCCAGCCGCCAGGCCAAGAGTCTGATGCGTCCTAGATGGTACTGATCACTGATCGCTACCACACTGGAACAGTCTGATGTCAAGTTTTGCGTGTAGCGCAAATTTTCCAACGTCGACCGTGACTGTTCTTCTATCACAATGTCCTGCATATCCACTCCCTGCTTCAACGCTTCACGCCGCATCACGAATGCCTCACTCTGGGCGTTGCCCTCCCCTCTCCCCCCGCTAAGGATCAAGCGATTGACCTGATGGTTGCGATACAACTCTGCCGCAGCAGCCACTCGGCGCACAATTGCGGGGCCGGGATACGAGCCGCGATACACAGCCGCACCGAACACGACAGCACAATCGACGGGGAATTCCGCATTTCCCTCAAAGGACTCGTGAACATAGGCGTACGCGGTCACATACAGGAGAAGCATCGAGAGACAGCATCCGATAAAGACCTTCATGATCCGGTGATACCAAGGATGCGTACCCATGACGATCAATAGGGAACAATGGAAATATGGGATGCAATGGGCGGCAACGTGTTATTCCAGGGCGGCCATTGATGAATCTCAACCCGATCGACCTCGGTCATGTTGCGAATGATGCGCAGCGCTTCATCTTTCGGTAAACCGGTCACCTTCTCGCGTACCTCTTTCCCAAACAGCGCCCCGGTAGGAGAAAGAGGATCGAGCACGAATTCCTGGCGGGCGGTAAGGTCGACCGTCAGCTTGATCCATGACAAGTTATCGTCGTAGGCGATGACGTGGGCGATAAGGTCTTCCCGGCCGATTTCTTCATCGAGCATCCTACTCCCCTCGCGAACGTGCGTGACCAATTCGTCGCGCAACGTGCGTAGAATGTAATCTGAATCGTACGCAAAAATCGTATGAGTGACCGATCCCTCAATCGGAATAGATGAAACCTCCTGTCCCTGTAGGTGTGTTGGCAACACGAAGCCGCTGTAGGTGGTCTTGGTTAAGTGCGAATAGTTAGAGGCGCTCAGCAGCACAAGAAACTTGGACTTGTCGGCAAGATTCCGCTCTTCCACTATTTCCTGAATCGAGAGTTTGGCATCGGCCAACAATTCTGTTTCCAAGCGCTTACGTGCAAGATCCAAGTCCTCCGGTCGAAGAATAGTGCGATAGGCGGTTTTTCCTCCGGTTGCCGCCTGGCGGTTTTCGCCGTAGACGAGGCTGCGCTCCTCGGGGGCTAAACCAGGAATTTCCCACTTAAGACCGGCGGGCACATTGCCGCGATCACCGATAATCTGCCCGTAGAGATCGACATCATCCGCTTTAGCGCGAACGGCAAGCTCCTGTCCCGGCTCGACAATCGCATGATCGAGAATGCGAAAAATCATACCGGCCTGATTGGAAAACCGCGTTCCAGCACGAAGTTCGTATGTCTCTTTCGATTTATTCACCACCGTCATCTGCGTCTGGGACGACGTGCCGATAAACTCCTTGCTGATGTGATCGAACGTCACGGCCTTTCGGATGGTGACTGTCACCGGAATCAGAGGAACACGGCGCACGCCGGCAGAAATATCGGCGGTCGATCCTGTCTGCACCAAGAAGATATTCACGGTCTGACTGATCGTCTCCTGACGCGGTCGGACGCGAATTTCAGCGGATGGGAGCAGGCGAAATACGACGAAGAAAAACAGCAGGGCACTTAACCCAACAAGAGAGAAGATGCGCAGCTTTGGGACGGATAGAAGTCCCATTGCTTGTAACTGCGATTTGAGTTGCTGGCGCCACAACTGCGGAGAAAAAACGCGCAGTGCCTCGTTTAACTTTGGGTGGCCGGCAAGGAGCGTGCGGATGTGTTTGGTCCTATCTAGAACGCGAATGCCGGCCGAACGCGCCTCGGCGGCGATGGCGGGATGCTTCGTGGCAATGCGGAGACGCTGCTGCATCTTTTTACACTGCACAAGAAACTGCTTACGCACTTCGGGCTGGGCGAGCAGTTCTATCTCACGACCGGACAGAATAAGAAGCACGTCGCCCTGTGTTTCCTTCATACGCTCGGCAAGCGCGGACCATGCCTCTTCCGACTGCGGGAAGAGCACGTGAACCGGTGTTGTGCCGGGTTTCGGCATGGAGCGTGATCGGGGGAAACAATCTCAACGGATCTTTAACGCATCGAGTGCGGGAAGCTTTGAGCCGGCGACAAAATCGAGCATTGCTCCGCCGCCGGTACTGACAAATGAATATGCGCTCATATCGAGTCCGTAGCGCGTGTGAAAATCAATCGTATCTCCACCGCCGACAATCACCGTGGCACCGCGGGCGGCTGCCGCGCGTAATGCCGCCGCAATCGCAATACTCGCTGCGGCAAATTCTTTTTTCTCGTACATGCCGAGCGGACCGTTCCAGACAATGCAGGACGAGCCTTCAACAATCTTGGAGTACACGTCGATCGTTTTAGGGCCGAGATCGAATATCGCTCTATCCGATCCGATAGCTGCGAGTTCCACCGACTCTGCGTTCGCCGATGCATCGGGGCTTGGGGCGACAACGGCATCCACCGGAAGATGAAGAATTGCCCGCCCACTCTGTCCCGATGAAGCACGCATCGACTGAGCCTGCGGCACGAAATCTTTCTCGACCAGTGATGAACCGGTATCAAACTCCTCGGCAAGCAAAAACGTATTCGCAATCGCACCGCCGACCAGCACATGATCGCCGCGCTCCATGAACGCGGTAATGACCGGCAATTTCGTTTCAATTTTCGCTCCGCTGACAATCAGTGTGAGAGGCCGCTTCGGCGCCTCAATCACCGACGACAAGTGCAGTACTTCTTGTTCCAACTCCAGGCCCATGTAAGAGGGCAACAATGCGGGAACACCCGTCATGCTTGCATGGTCACGATGGCAATTGGTGAACGCCTCGTTCACGTAGAGATCCGCATACGATGCAAGCTCCTGTGCGAATGTCGGATCATTCGCCTCTTCCCGCGCATCAAAGCGAAGATTCTCCAGCAGCAACACCTGGCCGGGTGCCAAAGCGTCCACCATCTGTTTTGCCTGCTCTCCTACGCACGACGCGGTAAAGAGTACCGGCTGACCAAGTAATCGCTCCAGTACTGGCACTAACGGCTTCTGACTCATCTCCGGCACTACCTTTCCCTTTGGTCTATCTTGATGCGCAATGAGGATGATAGATCCACCATGATCGAGAACAAAACGGATGGTTGGCATCACCGATACAATGCGAGACTCATCGGTGATACGCCCCTCTTCCATCGGGATGTCAAATCCCGCCCGCACGAGCACGCGCTTCCCTTGAAGGTCGGCATCTGCAAGTGAGGGGTAAGAATTCATGGGGCCAGTGTAAAGGATGCAGGGATTCGCCCCAATGAAAATGTCGAACACTAATTGCAATACGTCAACTGTTCAATAAACCTAGAAGCTAACAGCTAACAGCTATAAGCTACCGACGTGACTCCCCTTTCAACCATTCCCCTGCTCGCGTGTGCGCTGACTATCTTGCTTGCGTGTGCAGTGATACGGTTTTTCCCGCATTGGAACCTCCTCGATTTTCCCGATCGATACGGGCTGAAGCGTCGCAGACTCCCCTACCCCGGCGGCATCATCGCACCGATTGTCTTTGTATTAATTTTTCCGCTTCTGCAAGAGGAAAACAGCCGATCGATCGCGGTTATTGCGGCAGTGATACTGATCGCCATCACATCGTTCATCGATGATCGTCGACAGCTGTCTCCCCTGCTCCGTCTGGTCGTTCAAGCGATGGCTGCGTTGATTGTAGTCCTTGCGGGCGATTGTGTGGGCGGACGAATTTGTTCGGTGACGAATCCGTTGGAAGGATTAGTCGGCGGACCAATCGTCGATCTGAACGGACTACTTCCAGCATTGAGTATTATCATCACCGTTTTCTGGTTGATGCTGACGACGAATGCGCTCAACTGGTTTGATGGAATTCCCGGGCAGACAACTGCATTGAGCACCATCGGCTTTATGACGATCGGGTTTTTGTCTCTCAGCGAGCGCGTCAATCAACCGCACATTGCGATACTGGCATTTGTCCTGGGGGCAATCTCCGTGGGGTGTTTCGTGTTCGATTTTCCTCCGCCCAAATTCGTCCTCGGCGACAGCGGATCGATGTTCTTCGGGTTGATGCTCGGTGTGTTGACGATCTATGCAGGCGGCAAAGTGGCGACTGCGTTCCTTGCGCTTGGCGTGCCGATTATCGATCTCGGCTTTGTCGTACTGAAACGCATAACAGAAGGCCGATCACCGTTTAAAGGCAGTATGAGTGGCGAGCATTTGCATCACCGGCTGTTAGCAAAAGGATGGCATCCGCGCGCGATCATCGGACTGACCGCAAGCCTCGGAACGGCCTTCGGCGTGACGGCATTGTTCCTTGATACGACGGAAAAGCTGATTGCCGGCGTCGTCCTTCTTGTCGTCATGGGAGGTTTATGGAGGTACAGCA
>CAZUVN010000065.1:3476-5078 GCA_964623835.1 uncultured Candidatus Peribacteria bacterium | reverse complement strand
CAGCCGGCATCGTCACAAACCCCAGCCCGCACACGCTGCGCCACTCGTTTGCGACTACATTGCTGCGTAAAGGAGCGGATTTGCGCAGTGTGCAGGAGATGCTCGGCCATAAAGATCTCTCTACAACACAAATTTATACACATGTCACGAGCCCTCAGCTAAAAGAGATTCATCAGCAATTGATGAATGAGGACTAAACACTGTATGATTTGACTGTATCCCTTTCCCGTATTTTTACATGTCTCCTACGAATAATCCGTGGTTCGGCGCGACGCTCGCTCTCGGTGGGCTGATTGTCGGCTACGTTATTGCCAACGGTATGAACGGCGTCGCCGTCAACATCCCGAATGCTGTTCCTCAGGCTCCGACTGCGGTCGATAACACGGTTCCAACGCCAGAGCCGACCAATGACACACCGGCAGACGTCGATGATGACGCATTCATCGGACAAGCTGACGCGCCCGTCACGATCATCGAGTTTACCGATTATCAGTGTCCCTTCTGTGGTCGTCACTTCACACAGACCTACAGCCAGATCAAGACGAATTACATTGATACCGGCAAAGTAAAATATGTCTCTCGCGATTTCCCTCTCAGCTTCCACCCGTTCGCTCAGAAGGCGTCCGAGGCTGCAGAGTGTGCGGAAGATCAGGGTAAGTTCTGGGAAATGCACGACAAACTCTTCGAGACCCAAGCTGTCTGGAGCGGCGTTGCTGATGCAGTGGGTTCCTTCAAGCAGTATGCAAAGGATTTGGGTCTGAATGCAGCAACGTTCGATTCCTGTCTTGATGGTGGTACGCACGCACAGGAAGTGAAGGATGACATGGCAGACGGTTCCGCTTCCGGTATCGACGGAACACCTGGCTTCTGGATCCTCGGACCAGATGGACAGAGTCAGAAGATCAGCGGTGCATATCCGTATGAGACGTTCTCTGCGGCGGTTGATGGAATGATTGAATAGTTTTTAGCTGATAGCTTTTAGAGCGGCTCCGAAAGGGGCCGCTTTTTATTATCCTTTTCGATGCGCAGGCCATCACGCTTTCAAACTTGATGGACCAGCGAGGGGCGGTCATATTGAAAAAAAGAATGACAGCGAAATGATTTTCTAAAAATTTCTATCACAATGCTCTTGCTTTTATGGGTGTACGAACGTACACTCCAATCCGTGACCTCACTCCCCTCTCTCGCACTCGGCCACTCCCCTGCCGGACATAGCCTTGGCGACGGCCGCCCCACCGCGGTTATCGACTGGTCGGACATGTTGCGCACAGAGAATGCAATTGATGTCGATCAGTTGCTTGCATGGGTAGGCACGTATCCGCGGGCAAGTGGCATTCGCGTCTATCTCCCCTCTGTCGCCCATCGCATCTCCACGCAACGCCTGCAGCGATCTCTGCAGTCGATGGGATGCACGGTGACCCTCCGCGTCCGGTCTACGTAATTCCTTCTCCTTCTTATGCACTCACCGTTTCAGGTTCTGGTTGTTCTGACGCTTTCCGTTTACGGCATCACTTCCCTCTTCTAGTTCTATGATGTTTTTCGCATTCATACTCGGCTCGGTTACCTGTCTGTGGATGTGGCGGAGGGCGATGGTGTAAAGCA
>CAZUVN010000065.1:0-3376 GCA_964623835.1 uncultured Candidatus Peribacteria bacterium | reverse complement strand
ATACTCGGCTCGGTTACCTGTCTGTGGATGTGGCGGAGGGCGATGGTGTAAAGCAGACTATGTTGATTGGTCGGGCAGATTGTTGTTAGTCTTGTCTCGTGTATCCGGATTCCCTGCCCGATACGGCTGGAACGGTTCAAACAGAAAGAAATGATCATCATTGTGTGCCCCGATCTTTTTTGGGGAGTAACGCGGATATCAATGTCAGTCGTTTATCGGTACCTGAACATGATGCGTATCATCGGGTTGCAGGTTTTCGTCCGCCTGATTTTTTAATACGCAAGGTATTGTTAGCCAGTATTAACTGGCATGATGCGGAAGGAAAGATGATTCCTGCCCGGTTGTATCAAGAAGCGTTTATGCTTCTAACTCCTGATGATTGGAGATCGTTTTATGATTCCAGTTCGATGCGCAGAATCGAAGAGGCCCCCAATGGAAATGGCGCAACAAAGGCGGCTGTTCATGTTCATATGCATTTATGGGAGGAGCAGGCTATGGTTGCCGAGGCGATTGCCTCTGTCGGTATATCAAGATATCTGTCTCCACAGGTGCGTGACTTTTCTAATAACTTCATGAGCTTTTTCAGAACGGATGATCCTATTGCTGCTTTACGCAACTATCTTCAGGATTCTTCAGAAACAAAAGAACGCAAATGGACCAAGCCGCTCACGCCGTCCGCATTTAGCCATTTCTGCGATTTGACGAAATCAAAAGTAAACGAAGTGATGAGTGTCAATTCCAGACAGCAATTACTTACAGCATTGGTTGATCATCATGTGCAGTTAAATAGATGCATTGGTCGGTGGCAACCGTCTGTCATAGATAATATTGCTGCGATTGCAGAATACGGACAATCAAAAATGGAAGATCTGCTGCGCAAGCACAAACAAGACCCTGCAGATGATCACTAGATCATGAATGTCAGTTAATAATCTTCACAAACTTCCTCTTTCCGACTTTCACGATACCAGCAGTTGCAGGTTGATCATGTGATGTAACCGGAGTGCCATCAATCGACACCGCGTTCTGATCGATCAGTCTGCGCGCTTCCGATTTGCTCGCAACTATTTTTTCCCGGACAAGAAGATCGATCAGTAACTCCCCTTTCTTGGCTGTCGCCTCGAGCATATCTTCGGGAATGCCGCCCTTGGCAAATACTGCTGTAAATTCTTCCTCCGCTTGCAATGCCGCATCTTCGTCGTGGTACATGGTCACAAGTTCGCGGGCCAGACGCATTTTGAATTCCTTCGGATTCGCCCCTTCCCGCATCTTTTTTTCGATACTCAGAATTTCCTTCATCGGGATATCGGTGCAGCATTCCATGTATGTCGCAATCAGATCATCTTTAATCGACAGCGTTTTGCCGTACATATCCTTCGGCGTGTCATCCAGGTAGATGCAGTTATCGTAGGTTTTACTCATTTTTCGACCGTCGATTCCTTCAATGAGTGGAGTTGTAAGAACACACTTGTCACGCTTGCCGTAAGCCTTCTGCAGCTTTCGCCCACAGAGCATATTGAAAAGCTGATCGTTGCCACCAATTTCGAAATCGACATCTAGCACGACGGAATCGTATCCCTGCATGAGAGGATAAATGAATTCAACAGGGCTGAGGTCTTCGTCGTTTTTCATTCGCTCTTTGAACATGTCGCGCTGCAACATCTGCTGAACTGTGAAATGGCTTGATATTTGGAAAAAATCCGTCGCACCGAGTTTTCCAAGCCATTCATGGTTGTAACGGATCGTGACTTTAGTGAAATCAAGAATCTTGGCTGCTTGCTCCTTGTATGTCTCAAAATTTTTCTCTACCTGTTCCCGCGTTAGTGGTTCACGCATTTTATCCCTGCCAGTCGGATCGCCGATCATGGCAGTAAAACTTCCGATCAAAAAAATCACATCATGGCCAGCGTCGCAAAAATGCTTTAATTTACGAAGGGGCACGCTGTGACCAATATGCAGACGTGAGCCTGTCGGATCGATGCCCATATAGACACGCAACTTCTCACCACTTTTAATTTTCTTCTGTGCCAGATCTTGAGGCACTGTTTCTTTTACACCGCGAGTCAAGAGTTCTTCAGATTGCATGGGCTGAGTATATACAAAAAAAGAAGCCAAGGAACGCTTCCTTGGTCTATCTACTAAAGAAGAGACGGTCACGTGTGAAACGTGTCCGCTCCGAGGCCTTGGTCCCCTCGAAGCTCCCAGCTCCTCCAAGGCCTACTGATGCCAATATATGTGTTGGCTATCAGATATGCAAAAAAGAGGCCGGAGGACCTCAATGGGGCCAGCCTTAAGGTCCTCCGGTCGAACAGCGGGCGGATGTGCTTGCAAAACCACATCCACGCGTTCTTCTCTGAGGATCCCTCCTCAGAGATAGTAGGATCATAATATGATGAACTTACTTGTCAATTCACCTATGATGCTCTCGTGAAAACATTCTCCCCTATCAAACCAAGCCGCCTCGATATTGCTCTGACCAACGAAGGGGTGTCGATCAGCCGTATCAAAGCGCGGGATATGATCAAAGCCGGACTGGTGATGGTCAACGGTCGCATTGCCCGTAAAGCAGCAGCGATTGTCGAATCGACAGATGTCATTGAAGTATCTGCGACCGGTGAGCCCGTGACAGAGACGCGCATTGAATCAAAAGATCTACACCTTGAAGTGCTGTATGAAGATGCTGCCTGCCTTGTGATCAACAAACCTGCCGGCATTCCGGTTCATCCCGGTGCAGGTATTCCCAAAGATGCGGCAACTATCTTGCACGGTATCGCCTACCTCTTTGCGGAGCGATCAATCCCTTTCTCTAGTTCGGCGGTTCTTGTTCATCGATTGGATAAAGATACGACGGGATTGTTGCTGATTGCGAAAAATGCCGAAGCGCATAAGGCACTGCAGAAGCAATTTGAAAGTCGCACGGTGAAGAAATTCTATCTCGCTCTTGTGGCAGGAATTCCCCAGCCCCCCGCCGCAACCATTGATGCGTCGATTGGCCGGTCAACCGGCGACCGCACCAAGATGACAATTCTCGGTTCCAGCAAAACCCGTGAGGCACAGACAACGTATCGGACGGTGGCAACAGGCGGGAACAATGTTGCTCTTCTCTCTTGCGAGTTGCACACAGGGCGAACGCATCAAATCCGCGTTCACTTGTACGGCATCGGCCATCCTATTCTGGGAGATCCGACCTACAGAAATCAAGGAAGTGAAAAAATCAGCGCATCAACAGGTGTCGACTTTCTTTGTCTGCATGCGTGGAAGCTGACCTTCGTTTCTCCGGCCGATCAGCAAGAGCATGAAGTCATGGCGCCAGTCTCGCAAAGAATGAAAGAAGCGATGGAGCGGGCCTCTATTAGCTTTTAGCTGATAGCTGTTA
>CAZUVN010000064.1:3396-5145 GCA_964623835.1 uncultured Candidatus Peribacteria bacterium | reverse complement strand
CACCGGCACAACGCTTGATGGTGTTCTTCTTGGTGACGTCGATACAGACAACTTCACCGGAGACCGGTTCAGTGCCGCTGTAGCGGAACCACTCGGCGTAGTCGGCTCCGGTAGCGTTGTACGAACCATCGGCGAACGTCGTACCGTTTGTCGCGACACGGAAGACTTTGTTATTCACATGTCCTGCATTGGAGTAAATCTCAAATGCAGACACCGCGTTATTCGCATGCGTATTGTTGGCACGAATCGCAACAGCACCCGAGCCGCGGATACCTGTGCGGTACAGTCCAACATCAAATGTTCCACGGTACCCAAAGAGGATATGTGCGGTATTACTTCCTGTATTGCTGACTGTATCAAGCGCAAGAGCAGTCGCTCCGCTTGCGTAGACATATGCGCCGGTCTGGTTGCGCGCGGGCAAAATGGATACAACTCCAGAACCAGATTTCACAATCGAACGAACGAGCATTGCACCAGAGACGGTGAATTTTGCTTCGGGCTTGAATGTGCCGATACCGACCAGCGATCCGGTGATAATCATGCGGACGTTACTTGCTCCGTTTTCAAAGGTGATAAAGTCGAGCGATGAGTCTTCGAGGCCGTTTGTCGGATTCACAATGCCAGAACGAAGGCCGGCATATTGCTGTGTATTACCAGCAGAATCTTTTGCTTCGAACAATAGTCCGGTGAAGTCGCCGACAGATTGCGCATCTGTGCGTAGAGTGAATGGGAATGCCGCACCAAGTCCATTCACACCCGTGCGCTCGAAGATCGTTGTGAACTGGTTCGATGCGCTGACGACATGCAATGCTGCACGTGGGCTTGAAGTACCCATACCGACTCCGTTGAAACCAGGATGTGTCATGAGTAACGGTGAACTTCCAGTTCCAGATACATACAAGGAACGGCCCGACATCGTTCCTGCAACTTCCAGTTTGGTGCTTGGGTTGAACGTACCGATACCGACGTTGCTGCCGGACATCACCATCAGCACCGAATTGTTGACGGTGAAGTTCATGCTGTTGTTCAGATGACTGTAGAAGACCTGACCGATATTAATGTCATCGACATCGCCAAAGTTCAGCGCAGAATTACCCGCGTTGCCGCTGATGATTTGAATAACCGATGCTGCGCCCACTGTGCCGGATGATTCGAACAATCCAACCGTACCGGTATCAAGCGTAGGCAGCGTACCGGCAGCAGTGTTTGTCACATGTAGTGTTGTAGCGGGTGTTGCCGTACCAATACCAACACGATTGTTACCCGCTTGGATAACCATTGTGCTGCCATCGAAGTACGCACCGGATTCGGTGACGAGTGTTCCGGATGATGCGAGTGTCTTTTGTGCGCGGATGATAGAACCGGAGATTGTATTAAGCACGTTCAATCCCAATGTGGTATTGGTGCCACCGGTAATAGCAATAGTCAGCGCGCCCGTCATCGTGTCTCCGCTCTTGCGGACGTAGCGCGCATCGCCAAGAGCGACGACGTTTCCAGAACCGAAGCTGCTGCCCGTAGTTCCACAAACAACTGCACCTGTGGATGTGACGCGGAGTGAACAGTTACGGAGATTACTGATAGTCAGGAGTGATCCCGACAACGTACCCTTCACGTCCAACTGGGCTTTAGGTGCGAGCGACCCTGCATTGTTGCCGATCACTACCGCTCCGGACACCGTCAGGTGCGCGGCTGCATTGCGCGTTCCGATACCAACGTAACCGGAGGATGTCGATGCATGGAAGATCGTAC
>CAZUVN010000064.1:0-3296 GCA_964623835.1 uncultured Candidatus Peribacteria bacterium | reverse complement strand
TTGCGCGTTCCGATACCAACGTAACCGGAGGATGTCGATGCATGGAAGATCGTACGAGCATTGCTGATAAGCAACGAGATCACGTCCGTACCAGCGCTATCAACTGTCGCGGCGATATCTGCCTTCCCATCGCCGTTCACTTCACCGAAATCAAAGTGCACAGCGCCTGTCGCAAGTGTGAAATCCGTCGCAGGACCGAAAGACCCTGTACCCGTATTCCGCATGACGGACAGCGTCGATGCACTCATGCCGAGGAGATCCTGCATTCCATCGCCATCAATGTCTGTCACACCGATGCGAACGGAGCTGGTCGTAGAATAGTTTCTGTCGCGGCGGAATCCTCCTGTACCCGTGTTGACGAACACAGCAATCGTATCATCTATGTCTGTTCCGGCAATGATATCGGGCAAACCGTCTCCTGAAATGTCCGTTGCCACAACATCATTGGTCGAACGACCGCCGCCTGCATATAGCACCGGACCGGTAAACGAACCTCCTCCGTTGTTGTAATACACATACAAGCTGTCCGCGAGAACGGATTTACCGAGCGCGATATCCATCTTTCCGTCACCGTTGAAGTCTGCAAGCGCAATGTCATTGACAGGATCGGTGTTACCATCGAACCAGTGGAAACTAAAGGTGCCGTTTCCATTGTTGCGATAAACAGTTGTGAGACCTCCTGCAGCTGCAGTGACCACATCTGGCTTGCCGTCACCCGTCATATCCGCTATCTCCACGGCCTGCTCATCGGTAGCACCACCTGCCGTATCGACATCGACGCGTGTACCGAACTGACCCGAACCAGTATTGAGCAAAACCGAGAAGTATGTGCCATTCGCAACCACAAGATCCGGTTTGCCGTCTCCGTTCATATCGGCTGCCGCAACGGCATCAGGGTTGGCAGCGAGACTGTAGCTCACGCGCGATGCAAATGAACCGGTGCCGGTATTGCGGAATACAGACACTGTTGAAGTCGATGCATATGTCACGATCATGTCATCTTTTCCGTCACTCGTAACATCCGCCATTTCCACGTGATTCGGACTGCTGCCAGAAACGTAATCCGTACGCGTCCGGAACGTGCCACCTGCGGTCAGCAGGGTCTGTCCGGCTTGAATGCTGCCGACATTGCGGATATTTGCGATCGGGCTGATGATACGAATGCCATTGATACCAAGACCTCCGTTCTCCACGTTTAGATATCCGTTGAATCCGTTCGTCGCATTCACGAGGGTTCCCGATGAGAACGCGATACCGTAGCGTGTCTGTACCGCACCCTGCTGCACAATGAGATCCGTCTTTGCAATCACTGCGCCCGATGAAGCAACTGTGTGCTTGGCATACACCAATGAGCCAGAGACAGTCGTGAAGCGTACAAGCGATCCACTGATCGACTGACTGAGAGAGAAGCTGGTGTTCGTGAGTGTCAGACCCTGACCTGCGGTGTACAGACCGGAGCTACAGATGAACCGTCCGGTTGTATCGTTCCACTGCAAGACAGATGCACCGGTGTCACAGTCACTGAGACCTGCACCGCGAAGTGATGTACCAAGGTAGAGCGACGAACCGGATGCGGCACCTTCGAAGACGAGTGTGCCGGAGGAAGCAATCGATACACCTGCACGGATGTTCTGACCGATGTAGAGAGAGCGTCCTGATCCAGCACCTTCGAAGACCAATGTTCCGGAGGAAGCAATCGATACACCTGCACGGATGCTTTGACCGATATACAGAGAGCGACCCGATCCAGCGCCTTCAAAGACGAGTGAACCGGAAGAGCGTAATGCGGTGTTGGCAAAGACCGTAGAACCCGACACCGTCGTGAACCGCACAAGACCTCCGGTAATGGTCTGGTTGAGAGAGAACGCATTGCCAGCACTCAGGCTAAGCCCCTGACCTGCCGTATACGTCGTATTCGTATCAGTATCGGTTCCACAGGAGAAGCGACCAGCGGTCGAATCCCACAGAAGCTTCGATGTTCCGGCGATATCACAGTCGACCAGTCCTGATCCGCGAATCGATGTTGCAACGTAGAGGCTCGCACCGCTTGCTGCCCCTTCCCACACGAGTGTGCCGGAAGAACTCAGCGTCTTTTCAGCGTGGATGACCGCACCGGATGCAGAACCGATGATCGTCAGACCGTTGCCGATGTAGAAACTACCGTCTGTGCGGAGTGTCGCTGTACCTGAACGGAAGAGGTTGGTATCAAAGTTGCCACGGTAACCGAAGAGAATATGCTTTCCATTGCCGCTCGGACCGTAACTATCGAGCGCGAGAAGCGCTGCACCGGAACCATAGACGTACGCACCACTCTGGAATTCCTGACCGATGAATGCTGCAGCGCCGGATCCGGTCTTTGTCAGAGATTTCACGAGTAATGTTCCCGATGAGACGAGTCGGTTGCGTGCAAACACAGTCGAACCAGAGACAGTCGTGAAGCGTACAAGGGCTCCGGTGATGGTTGTGTTAAGTGAGAACGAATTGCTGCCGTTCAGAGTCAGCCCCTGTCCTGCGTAGTAGGTGGTTCCGTTGTCCGTGCCACAGATGACAGCGCCGGTCGCAGAGGTTTCCAGGTTACAGTTGCGGTAGTTACTGAGGGTAAGCAGGGATGAGCCGGAGATACTGCCCAGTACATCAAGTTGTGCCTTTGCTGCATTTGATCCGACGTTATTGCCAATAATCACCGCGCCGGATACGGCCAGTTTGGAGCCCGGAGTATGAGTGCCGATTCCTACGCTCTTAGTTGTATTGTTCGTCAGCGTCATTACCGCCTGACCAGCAGAACTTGTGCCAATCCGCAGATCGCTTCCTCCCGGGTAATACAGGGCTGACATGCTGTTGCCAAGCCATGGAACAGTTCCGCCATTAGTGTAATCACTGGAAGTTGTGATGAGCGCAAGAAGGTCCGTCTGTCCCGCATTGCGAACGGCTGTATATGCAAGACCTCCTGGGCGAGAACCGCTTCCGTGCAAGACCAATGAACCGTCACTTACTTTCGTTGTACGTACGGTTAGAACACTGATGCCAGTTGCCGTATTGATGGCAACAGTGCCTTTAGTAATATTCGTTTGAATGAGAGGGGCGCTTCCTGTGCCAGTTACGTAGATACCTCGTCCTGACATCGTTCCGCGAACGTTCAGCAGGGCTGTCGACGTTGCAGTATGGGTATTACCGTTTTGAATTGTCAGACCACCGGTCATCGTGTCACCACTCTTTCGGACGTATCGTGTATCTCCAATGGCAACAACGTTTCCTGAGCCGAAGTTTGTTGCTGTACCACAGCTAAAGCGTCCTGT
>CAZUVN010000063.1:3365-5164 GCA_964623835.1 uncultured Candidatus Peribacteria bacterium | reverse complement strand
CGTCTTCGGCGCAATACGGGTCCCGCTTGATGCGTTGGCCGTTATTGCTGCGCTCCTCCTTAGTTATCGCCTGCGCGAGGGGAATGTCGACTTAATCCCGTGGGTGCAGCTGCTCGATCCTGCGTCGACACTTCCGCCGATTGAAGATTATGCCGCGACATTCATTTTACCGAGTGCCTTTTCCTTTATTCTCTTTGCTGCGGCGCTTGGATTGTATGCGCTGCAGTCGACACGCAGTGCGTGGAACGAGGTTGGCCGTCTCATGACCGCCGGCGTGCTCTGGCTTGTCGGGATTATGGCGTGGTATTTCTTGGTCCAGAAGCAGCTGTTCTACTCCCGCGTCCTGCTCGTTCATTCAACGTTTTTCATTGTTCTGTTTTCGATTCTGGTCCGTGCCGCACTGACTGTCCTTCAGCGGTCGCTGCTTCATCGGGGTATCGGTGTCCGTGCCGTTGTATCCATTGGCAAGCAGAAGCTTTCTGATGCCGCCAGAACGACCTTGGCGCGTGATGTGCGGTATGCCTACCTTGGACATATCGCGACCTTTGCAGCGCTCGAGAAACTCGAACAGCGTGGCACTATCGATCTCGTTCTGCAGACCGATCCGAACCCCGATAGCGATGACACGTTGCAGTTGATTGATCACTGCCGATCCAATCACATCGGCTACGCGTTCCTGCCACCGGTTTTGTCCGACGTTCCGCATCTCCTTGTCGTCGATCACCTCGGTCTTGTGCCGATGATTCGCTTCCGTCCCACGCCACTGGACGGCTGGGGGCGTATTTTCAAACGGGTCTTCGATATTATCATCTCATTGCTCGGTATTATCGTCTTTGCAATCCCAATGTTGGTTATTGCGTTGCTCGTGGTAATCGACAGCGGCCTGCCAGTGTTCTACATCTCGCGCCGCATAGGGGAAGAGGGTAAAACGAAAGTGCCGGTTCTGAAATTCCGTTCGATGATTCAGAATGCCGATGCACGAAAAGAAGAGTTGATTGCGTTAAACCATCGTAAGGACGGTCCGCTCTTTAAGATGAAGAACGATCCCCGTGTCACTCGCATCGGTGCATTTCTGCGCCGCTGGTCCATCGATGAATGGCCGCAGTTCTTCAATGTCCTTGCGGGTCATCTCTCACTCGTGGGCCCTCGCCCGCATCTGCCCGAAGAAGTGAAGCGTTACAGCAGCTACCAGCGTCGCGTCTTTGCGGTAAAGCCCGGCGCAACAGGACTGGCTCAAATTTCCGGCCGTTCGGATCTTACGTTTGATGAAGAGGTCGCGCTCGATCTTAAGTATATTGAAGAATGGTCGCTTGCGTTGGATTTATGGATCTTATGGCGGACGGTGGTGGTGGTGATTGGACGAAGAGGAGCGGACTAGAAGGATACAAGGACGCAGCAAACAAGTGGTCCAAAGAATATTCAATCTATCAAATGGTCTTGAATATTGAGCGGTTGGTCCTTCTTTGCATCTTGGAGACTATTTCTTGTATCCTTGCGTGCATGAGCACATTGGAACGCATTGTCGCCGGCACCCTTGGAGCATTGTTGATTGTCGTTGCCATGCAATCGCTGTTCCCCCGTCCGTACGTATCGCAGCCTAAAGCGCCGGTCGTCGAAGCGTCGTGCATCGGAAGTCCTATCAAGGTCGATTTCGCGTACACCGGAACAGTCAACGAACCGTGGAGTTGTCAGGAGCAGTGCAATGACGATCAGCCGCGCTATCTGTTGTACACCAATGGCAAAGCGACACAGTGTCAGACACCGCCGGGATGCAATGATACGGGGGAAGATACGGGGGT
>CAZUVN010000063.1:0-3265 GCA_964623835.1 uncultured Candidatus Peribacteria bacterium | reverse complement strand
CACACTCCCCCATATACTGCATAATTCTCTTTCCATAATCTTTCTCGTGCAGGCGCTTATCGAGTACAATCACCTCTACTCCGTCGCGCTTGTGGCGACAGAATGATCGAAGGAGTCTGAAGAGGCGGAAGAGAAGACGTGGAACGTTGTATTCGTTAAACGCATTCTTGTAATGATTCCGACGCAGTGCCAGAACAGGATGGTTCGGATGATCGAACGGGACAGCTTCAATCACCAACCGATCCGCAGTGCCGTCCGGGAAATCCAACCCTTCGTACATGAACGGTGTGACCATCAAAATTGCCGGGCTTTCGGCTGCGCCGAACTCAGCCTCCATGCGTCCCTGTCCCCCATTCATTCCCTGGCAAATCAATGTGACACCCGCGTGATCAAGTCGCTCGGCGTGGACCGTATACGACTGCTCGATGGTTCGTTTGCTGCCGGCAAGAATAATCGTTTTTCCCGGTGGAGGATTTTGCAGAATCGAGAGCAGGCCGGCGTCTTTGGGGAACTGCACACTCAGTTTGCACACAGAGAATCCCGAAGATTCTTCGGTGATCACCTGTGTCTCCGGTGGAACAATTTCGGGCAAATGGCCATTGGTCCCAGAAGGGACGAGTAGTGTTGTTGGGAAGCGATCAAACAGCACATCTTTCAGCAATGTATCCGCACGCTTCGGCGCTGATTGCAGCATTAGTGCGCCATCCATTCGCCGCTCAATCCACACCAGATGCGTTTCCGGCAAATTCTCCTCCAGCAATGCGCGGGCTGCGCGGAGCAGTTCTTCGGTCTTTGCAGGAAGTGCGGGGATAGCAAGAAGTGTGTCGATATCCGATCGCAATGCCGTAGCTTCAGTGCGTCGCAAATCAGCCGGAGTTACCATGTACTGATCTTCACCGCCGCGGATTTTTTCGCAGAAGAGCGCAAGAAGATCTGTAATGCGCAATAACTGTTCATCTCCACTTGCGGCCGCACGCAAATAATCAATTCCGAGGAAGTTTCCGAATGCCTTCGTCGCAGTGTCTTCCAGCATGGATGCATCGTCGATAATCACGTGCGCGTTTTTCAGATACGCTGCTGTCTGCTCATCTTTCAGCAATTGGAGCAGCTGACGATGGTCCAGCAGAAATGCGTTGGTCTTCTGTGCAAACTGAGCGGTGTAGGCAGGGTTGGTATCGGTACAGGCAAGGCGTCCGTTCCAGATATCTTTCTCGCCACCGTGCACGGCAATATCGTTGCGTGTTCGAGGGCTCCACCATGCGAGTTTCAGTCGCAGGAAGGCTTCATCGGACGTGAACGTTGTCTGTTTTGCCAATGCTTCCGCGGCATCCGGGTTCAGCAATAACTGTGGTGGGTGGAGTACAGTCACCTCTTGTGGAATATCAAGTCTGCGCAGGCTTCCTTCCAAATTCTTCACGGCGATCCAGCGCACAATCGATGTATCTTTTGCCGCCGCATCAAGCACGCCCTGAATGCATCCGGGATCGAGCGTTTCTTCGCGCAGCGCAACGGTGCCTAGTGTGGGAACAGTCAGCGTTACTGTCTCTCCGGTCTGCGCATGGTGCGTTCGCTCACGGCGTTGCATCCAACTGGCACCTTTCCCTTTTCCCTCCAGAGCATTGAACAAGAGCTTGTAGCCCTCACTTGATGCGCCCATCACGCTCTTGGCAAATGCAGTTTGCTCCGCATCCAATTCCGTCAGGCGTTCCCAGACGCGCGCAAACAATTCCAGTGTTGCACGGACATCGCCGAGCGCACGGTGAGCGGGTTCGTGAGTCAGCCCCATTGTTCTGCTCATGTACGGGAGCGAGAAGCTCGGTAATTCCGGAAAGACCAACGATGCGAGCATCGATGTATCGACCCATGGTCTATCGCTCAAATCCAATCCCTCTCCGCGCAACATCCCGATGTCATAGCCGAGATTTTGGCCGACAAGCAGATCAACACCAGCAAGCTTGCTCTCAATCTCCGGATGCATCGTCGCAAATGTCGGTTGGCCCTGCAGCATCTCTGGGGTGATGTGCGTGAGCGTCTGAATCATCGGTGGAATTTCACTATCAATGCTGAACAGATACTCTGCCGTATCCACCACCTCGCCGCCTTCTACGCGAACCGCCGCATATTCAATAACACGGTGAACCTTGGGGACAAATCCCGTGGTTTCGGTATCTAGAACGGCGAAGGAGAGAGGGGGAAGACGCACAGAGAGAGAATAGAGAAGAATCAAAGGAAGCAAAAGAATCAAAGGAAGCGGGTTTGGAACGCTAAATATCTATTCTTGCCAAATGCCAAGAATCCCATACAATCCATCTCCTTCGATTTTTAACGCCAACTTTGTGAGGAACGCCCTGTGCCACATGTGTGACATAGGATGCTCCCCATTCCCCTTCGCCTAGAATCGAGGTGATGTGTGAAAGCGACAGTTATCCTGACACTCGAAGAGTTGTCATGGGATCAATTGGAGAAATTTGCGGCGGCCTTGGCCGCCGAACTTCCTGGTGTGTGTGCAAGCACGCAAGAACAGAAGGTTAAAATCGTGCAGATCAATTTACCCGAAGCGTCGATTGCGAAAGTGCTGGCGCAGCACATGGACGTGTGCAAGGCGGTTCGCACCGCCAAGCAAGCGATTCAGTGGACCGCACCTATGTCGACGAAGTTTCTCTTCGATGAAACGGCAGGTGTGTAAATCGATCATCCAGGGGAGCACAAACGCCAGGCTTGTTGTCTGGCGTTTTTTATTTAGATCGAATATCCGTGGTCATACCGCCACACCCTTCCAGCATTAACCTGTCGTTGATCCTGTGCTTCCAATTCAGCATGTCTGCGGTTATAGGCGTCCTGTATCGGGTCCCCTGTTGGCTCTGGGTATAATACAACCACAGGCTGCAGCGCACGTTCATATTGTTCACGGCGTATACGTCGGCCGGCATGAATTTGATCCAATTGTTGTTGTCGTCTGGCATCTTCCCAGGCCCGCTGTAACTCTGTCATCTTTGCAATAGTCGCTGCATCTGTTTTAAAGCTCAGATGTTGCACACGCACACCGTTAGATTCCGCTGATGCCTCGACGGGTTCTTGATTTGATGATTCTGACATAGGGCTCACTCTACTACGGTCTGTGGGCCGATCAATCTTTCTTTTGCAGATGACAGGGGTAGAGTGAACGGATGTGACGGACCTTCTCCCGGATCATGATGATCATGGGCCGATGATCCTCCCTCATCCGATTCTGGCTGAGGAAACCGTCATCAGCATTCGGCTTGCT
>CAZUVN010000062.1:0-5260 GCA_964623835.1 uncultured Candidatus Peribacteria bacterium | reverse complement strand
ATGGAGGAATGGGTGGAATGGGATTTTAAATTCTAACTAAGCCCCCGAAAGGGGGTTTTTATTTATGCCTAAAAAAATTTCTAGAGCAGATACAAGAGCGAATTTAAATAGTGCAGTTATTTCTTTGATAATAGGAATCCTCTCCAACCTCTTTGCTTATTTTATTACCTCTTGGACTTTAAACGAAGCAAAAGAATCTTATGCTTGCACTGAAAAACGAAGTCTTGCTAATGAGCTAATCCAACAAATTATTGAAATAAAAAACTCTGCTCAAAATGATTTGGGCATTCATTTAGGAGCTTGTTACCCCCCGGACGGAAAAATATTTCTTCCGCCTCAAGCAGATGAGTCTTGGAATAATAATTTTGTAAAACTGCGATCACAAAGGGATTTATTAAATGCAAAAGTTGCTGTACTTGGAGAGTCATCACTGGCCTTGCCCCTTTTGGAGTATAATAATGCATTGGATGAGTACCTTACTCATTGCTTGAGAGAAATTGATTATAATGTTCTTTGGAAAAACTTAACTCGAGAGGCCTGTGAATTTAATCAGACGATTGGATACACAGTAAGCAGATGTTTTGATATTGAAAATGTCTCCTTAAACTGCGGGAATTGAATAAAGATGTGTAGTTAACATGTGAATATGGAGAATCTGTATGTGTGTCTGATTGTTACTTTTTACGACCAAAGCCGTATATTTTTGTACATTTCTTCCTATCCCAATGTTCTCCCGCCTCTACACCTGGCTTAATGCCGTTCTCGATCAGCCTTTGGCTAAATAGATAATAATTTAAGCCTTATGGGCTAATTTGCAGTTGTCTTGAAAGTGACGCATGGATGTATAGAATACTCTACGTTCCCCCTATCGTATGACTCTTCTTTCTTCCGAACTCGCGACCGCCGATATCCTTACTGCAGAAGCTTTGAAGGAATCGCAAATTGATCCTGATCTGTTCGATATGATGATGCGCACTGCGCACGGAGTCCTAACGAAGTTCGGAGTAGTTCAGAATCATGAACTCGAGAATGATCCTACTGAAGAAACAGTGCAGACAATTGTGTCGATCGTGAAGGGCATGACAGAGTATCGAGAAATTAAGCTGTCCGATGAACAAATCATGCTTGTAACCTATGCGATCTACGCACGATCACAGGTCGATGCTGTGCTGGCAGCTTAATCACCACTTTAGGTCCTCCTTCCGAATGACAATCGTGTCGCCGCGCTTTACATCGTGGCTGAGCATGTAGTTTGCGATGTAATCCTCAATCATATCGGTGATGGTGCGGCGTAGTTCCCGTGCGCCAAACTCGACGCTGTATCCTCGTTCCACCAGTCCACCCACTACATCTGCTTCCATAGTAATGTCGATACCTCGCTTGCGTTTTACGTCGGTAATAATATCGTCGAGCATCAGAATGGCGACCTGCTCGGCATTCTTCTGTGACAACGGATAGAAGAGCACGATCTCATCGAATCGGTTGATGAACTCGGGAGTGAAAAGTTGATCGTGCAAAATCGTGTCGATCAGTTTTTTGCGGAACGTGCTTCCATCAATCACTTCATTGCTTCGCACGTAGTCGCGAATGAATAACGCACCGGCGTTCGATGTTGCGATGATAATCGTATTGCGGAAATCGGTACGCACACCACGACCGTCGGTCAAAAAACCCTCGTCGAGAATCTGCAGGAAAAGATTCAGCACGCTCTTGTCGGCTTTTTCAATCTCATCCAGAAGGATGAGCGAAAACGGTCGATCTTGCACCCGTTGTGCCAAAAAGCCTTCACCGCCGGATGAAGATCCAGTGACGTTGAAAACCGAATCAGCATGGCTGTACTCGTTCATGTCCAAGCGAATCATCGCATCAACTGAGCCGAAGTATTCTCGAGCAAGCGTTTTTGCCGTCTCGGTTTTTCCAACTCCGGTGGGACCCAAGAATAAGAAGGTTCCAATAGGACGCTTGCGATCGGACAAGTCTAGTCGTGCGCGTTTAAGTGCGGCCGAAACAGCGCGAATAGCATCGGGCTGGCCGATGACGTGTTCGGATAAGACGGACTCGAGATTAAGAAGCTTTGTCTTCTCTTCGTCGTTCACTTTCTGCACGTTCACTTTACCTCTCACAGAAACGATTTCGCGAACATGTGCTTCCGTCAGATACTTCTCTCCTTTGCTTGCAGCCAAGCGAATCGCATCATCCATTACGCTAAGAGCCTTACCCGGCATGCCGATGCTTGTCGCCAGATACCGTTTGGATAAATCGATGATCGATTTCATTCCCTTATACGTCAGCTGCACATTTCGGTTGCCTGCCACGAAGTAGTGGGCCATCAGCACCTGCATCGTTTCCTCGTCAGTAGCATCTTCAACATCGATTTTTTCAAACTGCGTGTCAATCGAGACGTCATTCTTAATGAAGCCGTGATAGTCCTGATTTGCGGCAATACCGATGACGCTGAACGCTGTTGATTCCAGACAGCGCATCAACACCGTTCGAAGGTTGGAGTCCGCCGACTTCAGCAGAGACGGAAAATCGGGTATGACCAATACGAATGACCCTCCCTCTTGCGCTCGTCGTACCGCCTGCAGCAGAAATACATCGGGCTTACCCGTACCCGACAAGAGTTTTTCGGTGTGCAATGTCAGCACGCGCGTAAAAGAAAGATTCTTCTCACGCTCATATGTGCGAAGCGCAGCGGCAATATTGCGGACGAGGGTTTTTCGCCCTGTTCCTATTTGTCCCAACAAAAGAATATTCCGATGCTCCTTGCGTGCCAGCACCTGCAATGCGCGGTTAACGGTCTCCTTGTGAACAATAATGCTCTTCTCTCCCGATGCGTACTGCGCAGTATCGATCTCGGATGTCAGCGCATCTAGTGCATTCGTGTATCCCATCACCCACGAACGTCCGAGCGATGCGTTGCGTCTTAGGGCATCGGCGCTCCAAGGTGATTCGGCGAGGGAGAAACGGTGTCTGAACGATTCCCAGTGCAACAGGCCGTGCATGTCTTCCTCCGACAAATCCGCTTGTTGCAACAGCTTTTTTCCAGACTCCGTATGGAGAAACAGATGCCCGAGAATCACGTTCGAATCGACGCGCGTTTCCTGAAATTCCGGCAACATTTGAGCCGCCTCTTGCACGAACAATGGCGCATCAAGTTGCTCGATATCAACTGCGGCAACGCTCTTGATGATATCGGATGCAAGTGCCATCTCTCCCGTCAGAAACGTTCCGCGGTCGGATGACAGCGCTGTGTCTATCAAAACAGACCCACTCACTTCCTCTTTTCCTGTCAGTGCTTTGATAATGTTAGAAGAAAGAAGATCGGCAACTGGCGCATCTGCTGGCAGCGCATCGGACTCTGATTCGATCTTTTCTTTCAAAAAACGTGAGACGGCATTAATCACGAACAGTATGCCAAGGACGCAGGCGAGCAGCGGTGCGGCATCATCCGTCAATAAAAGGACAGCACCTGCGGCAGCAAGAAGGAGCAAGGCAAGGAGCTTACCGCGCCATCCGAATACCGTGTGGCGGACGCTTGATGCGGTCCACGCTCGTGTGCCGACAATACGCAAGGGGGTACTCACAAGAATGCGCGAATAAACAGTGCAGGAAGGCCGATGAGAGCAATGATGGGAAACACCACCCAAAGGATTATCCACAGCAAAAAGCTAGAAAGGAGCGTTAGTTGAATGACGAGCCCTGTAAGAATGGCTGATAGACGTATGACCGCTCCGATCGCACGGGTTGTCATATTGAGGAATAACGTCTCGAGAATGGCCTGCATGTTGAACCCTTTGTCGGGGTAGTTATCTTTAATACTTTTCCATGGTTCAAAGAGTGTCTTCAATAGAAAGAAAATTGAAAACGATTCACTGAATGCTCCGGCGTACTGAAGGTAGCCACGGGCAATTCGACGAGGATGATCACCGTAATACCATCCGATGAACGTCGGCAGGACTGCGACGGTCTCCGCTGCGGCCGGCCGGTTCTGGGTGTCTGCGTCGGGCATGGACGAAAGTCCTTCGAATTGTAGCAAGGCGTCTGTACAATGACGAGCGTATGTCTGCACGCTTTATCGTGTTCGAAGGCCCGGACGGTAGTGGTACCACGACCCATAGTACGGCGCTCGTCGAGCGACTGAAAAGCCGTGGTATTTCGGCGATGCATACATTCGAGGCGACAGATGGTCCTATTGGGACATTTATTCGTGGCAAGTTGCGTGAGGGTGGCCTACCTGGGAATGCATTGCAGTTGCTCTTTACGGCGGACCGCGCGTGGCATGTGGAGCATGTTCTTAAGCCGGCATTGGAGCAGGATACTGTCGTCGTCTGCGATCGCTACAGTCTGTCGACTGTCATCTACGGTGCGGCACAAGGATTCGATCGTTCTTGGCTAGAGGCGATGAATGATGCTTTTGTGAAGCCGGATCTTCTGTTACTTGCACTTCCTCCGTTCGATGTCTGCATGCAGCGCCTTGGCAAACGCGAGAAGGACGTCATTGAAGCGGACGACAGCCTGCAGAAGCGCGTGTACGATCTGTATGCGCAATACGCATCCACGTTGCCCGCCGAACAGGTTATTGATACGTCCGGTGATAAGGCACACGTGGAAGCGACGTTCGATGCAGTAATTGATTCTTTTCTTTCGATGCACTCATGACAGCTCGTATTCTCTCAGGACAGGAACCGGCAAACGCGATTCTTGAGTCGATCAAAGACGATGTGAAGAAGCTCGACCCAAAACTTGTCATTGTGCAGGTTGGAGAAGATCCTGCCAGCAACAGCTATATCCGAAAGAAACTTGATAGTGCCGAAAAGATCGGCATGCGCCATGAGCACCTGCATTTGCGTGAAAACATCACGCAGGCAGAAATGTATGCACATATCAAAACACTGAATGAAGATGATGACGTTGCGGGCTACATTATTCAGCTGCCCTTGCCCGATCACTTGTCAAAAATACAGCCGCAGTTGTTCCGTGAAATCGACCGCTACAAAGATGTCGATGGTTTCACAGCCTACAACCTGGGAAAAATGTTTCTGTCTCCGGAGTTCGAGCATTTGCCTCCCGCTACTCCTGCAGGTGTCATCGCGATGCTCGAGTTTTATGACATTCCGGTCGAGGGACAGAATGTTGTGGTCATAGGAGCCAGCAACATTGTCGGCAAGCCACTCGCAGTCATGCTTCTGAATCGTGGGGCAACCGTAACCGTCTGTCATGCACGAACAAAAGACCTTGCCGACCACACCCTCAACGC
>CAZUVN010000061.1:0-5271 GCA_964623835.1 uncultured Candidatus Peribacteria bacterium | reverse complement strand
ACTCCTCTTTCAACTTCTTCGGAATCGCCTTGTAGGTCGAGATCACAGGCTGATCGACCACGCGTCCGTCTGAATACTGCACCGCATATTCCCAGCCAATCTGATTAATGCGCAGTGGTTTGTCCTTGAATGATTCGCTTTGATCGGACGTGGCAGCAAAGAACGGCCCATCTAACGTTACTGTGCGGCCGTCGGACATGCCATAGAGTTCAACGTAGGCATGTGTGTCACCGCCGTGCGCCACCATCACAATCGGCGCGTTCGTATCATTCTTAAACACAAAATCTTGCTTGGGAGCATAGACCGTCGCATCCAAGCCAACACCAAGTTTTTCATAATACGTCACATACAAGCTGTGGTTCGCGCGTTTCAGAATAGGCAGCCCGGCCATAAGCACTGCGCGATAGAGTGTCGTCGTTGATTGGCAGATACCACCGCCCGGTTCAGAGACAAGCGCGCCACCGTTTTTAATAACCAATGCATCTTTCCAACCCGACGTGTTGACCATTGCTGCGTTAAATGAAAACTCTTGACCAGGTTGAATCACCAAGCCATTAAGGTGCTCGTTCAATGCCTTGCGAACATTCGCCGCTCGACCGAGCGGAGACCCGGTGAAATCGGATTCACCACGCGACAGCAACGGCAATTGCAGAACGCCGGACGCCGTCATCAGAAACAGCACCGGTTCTTGGTACTCAACGTCAACATCAATCGACGAATCGCCATCCTGCAGCGCTTCGGAAATTTCTTGTGCAGTAACAAATGGATCGATGTGATACCCGGCCTGAGGATTTCCCTCAATGGCAATCGATTGGTGGAGAGCAGTCTGCACCACTGCACCCGCGTGCATGACGCGAGGAAGAAGGTCTTGCTGCGATTCATCGAGGTATCGGCGAATTGCAGCTTCATCAATCACAAACTCAATGTCGTCGGAATCAAATCGAATCCAGTTGGGATGATCCGCCAGAGCAACAGTGATGGAAGAGGGATTACTATGTGCGGATGAGGTATCGACAAAACGCAGTTCCACTGAACGATTCAGTAGATCGGCACGGCGTTCCATTGCAGCGTTAAGATCGTCCGGATTCAACGAGAGACGCTCCGATGCGCGATACGCAGCGGCACTTGGAACAGGTTTCACTTTCACATCAACTGGCTCTTCCTGCGCCCACACAATAGATGCAAATGGCAACAGAAGAAGAGCAAACGCACATGATGCGCTGACCTGCATCTGCCGGTAGCGGATATTATGGAACATCGTGTGTGGTAGTTGCAGCAGCAACTTCGTGATGCTCTGGTTCAGACGAGAGAAGTGTGATGCCCGGAGTTCCCGCATACTTGCGCTTAACCGAAGAGGGGAATCCCTTAACGTACGTAGAGATGATTGGACGTGTGGTAACGCGGCCGTCCGCATACGTGACAGTGCTGTTCCACCCGATTTCATCCCATGCCAGAGGGCGAATTGTTTTAGGTCGACCGGCGGTCGTATTGAAGTACGGACCGTCCAGAGCCACCGTGCGATTGTCGTCATAGCCATACATACGTACGTAGACGAGGTCACCGACGGTATATGACTGGACAAGAATGTCTCCCGGCGTGTCGTTGACGAAGAGCAGGTCGTGCACGCCCGGGAATACCGTCGCGTCTAGACCGACGCCGTACGGTTCGTAGTGATCGACGAACATGCTGTGGTTGCGGTCATACTTGATAGGAAGACCGGCAAGCAGTGCCGCGCGGTAAACGGTGGTGGCGGCTTGGCAGATTCCAGCCCCCGGCGTGAATGCGGTTCCACCGCCGAAGAGTCCCATACCTTCCTTCCACCCCTTCGAAAGAGTGACCGGCACATCGAGCGTATCGACGAAGGAGAACGTGCTGTTTTTCTTGATAACGATGTTGTTCACGCGCTCATCAATAGCCTTGTGCACATTCCATACACGTTCTTCGGGGGAGTTAGAAAAATCGGAAACACCTTGTGCAATCAAGTCGAGGGTTTTCAGCTGACCGTCGACCATCATCTGGACCGATCCCGAGCCGTACTCCTGCGTCATGCTGACATTTTCTTGTCCATTTCGCATCGCCGAAGCGATCGTGTTTGTCACTTCATCAAGGTCATAGTCGTATCCGTCCCGCGCGAGCGGGAGATCAATAGCGCGGACAACGCCATCTTTATCGGTATATGTTTCACCCAGCACAATGGACGTTCTCTTTCTAAGACCATCGATTCGATTCGACTTGATATACTCTTTCAGCAACTCCTCATTTAAAACGAATGTGGCTGATGCCCACGTGTTGCGCATCATCAACAACTCCGGATGTTTCGAAAAATCGATCGTCCACGATGTTTCTTCGGCAGTTGGATAGTCCGGATCAGTGACATTCACCGTGATTTGCATTTTCAACATGCGCGCTCGCTGATTGATCGACTCCGTCAGATGTGCGATACCCGGTGCCGGCTTGCCGGCTGCCTGGAGTCTTCGTTGCAAACGCTTGGCTACCTGCGAACCGTTTACCCCTTCAAGACTCGCGCTGCAATTAGTGCAGCCCGATGCAATTGTTTCCCCGGATCCTGTCGCAGCTTGATGAAACTCCGATCCACTCGGAGTTCCGATTGTCTGGAGTGTATAAGAAACTATTCCCGTTATTCCTGCAACTGCAAAAATGGCAGAGAAAACGAGGTTCCTGTGAGTTTTGTGTGTGTTGTTCATATTCGTAAATATTATACAACATTTTATGAAATATTGCAAATATTATATTGTCATGGTGAGCCCAGAGCCTGTCCTGAGCTCTGCCGAAGGGAACCATGACTCATTCAGTTCCGGATTTTTCGCTGCATCAGAGCTGATGCACCAGCGACAGACGTCACTCCGAAGAGTGCGATCATGTCGAGAGGGAAACCCGTGGAGGGCAACTCTCCGATAACAGTGACACCTGCAATTTGGGTTCGACTGTCGAGGGTAATCGTGCGGATATCTTCTCCCTCAAGAGTCGATACCAGTGACACTGCTGCACCGTTTGCTGCGGTATTTGATACGCCGAACATGATCGATGTAGTCCATGTGCGACCGGCAGCAAGAGGAGGCAGAATCCACTGGATCTCGGATGCACCGGAACCGACCGATCCACCCGCATCAATCAAGGTGACAACGGATGAGTCATAGCGCGTCTGCACGATCGCATCATCGACCGTTGTATTTCCACTATTGCGGACCGTCAAAGTAAATCGGACGCGACCGCCTGGGACAACTTCGGATGAGTCTGGAACGACGGAAAAACTCACGTTTGTTCTTGCAGAAGATGATGACGAGCGTGTGGAACTGCGTGAGGAAGAGCTACTTTTTCGCGAAGATGAGCCATTATTAGCAAGGACACTTGCTGTGTCGGTTGCCGATGCATCGCCGGCGTATGCCTGTGCGGTCAGCAGATAATAATCTGGGGCAGAACGTAGCACGCGTGCCTTCACGGTGAATGTTTTGACCGCATTGTCCGAAAATGAAACGGATGACCACGTCGTGGTGCTCCCGTTCTGTGTTGATGCAGGGTCGCTCTCTTGGAACACAAGGAAGGTACCGAGCCCCAGACGGACATCCGCGGTGCGAGTATCATCGGTCAAATTTTTAACCGTGATGGTATAGGTCAGAAGATCATCGGGGCGTGCAGTCGACTTCCCGTCGGAAATCGATACATCAAACAGCTTCTCGTTTGCGGATACCGATCCGACAGTCGTGGTATCACTGGCAGACACTCCAGCGGCAGATGCCGTTCCACGGAGAACCGTTCCCTGCGGAACCAATGGATCCAAGTTCAGCTGAACGGTATACGTCACGCTCTGATTGCTGGAGAGAAACGTATTTTCCCAGCGTACCAAGCCACCGGCATACACACCTCCCTGGTCCGGACTGACGGTTGAGGCATATTGAGGCACTTCGAACACGATATCGACTGTTTTTGAGATGGAAGCAGTATTGCGAACAGTAATAGCGTAAATGAGCGATCCACCCGCATTAATGCTGTTTTTTCCGTCCGTGACGGAAACCGACACTCCACCAACGGAAGATGCACTGCTCGAGGATGAAGCCGACGCCTGGGCCGCAATCAGGAGCAGAAAAGCTGCCAGAAATGCCGAAATGAATCGAGATAGTCGCATAGAAGACGTATTTTACTGAATTACAAAATATTGTAAAGTAGTATTTTACCTAGGGCATCGCTGGAACTGCTAGAATGTGACGCATGATTTCCCGTGAATATGTTCGCTTGGCGTTTTTCTTCGCTCTATTGGGCGGAGCGGCTCTTTTGGCCTTTCTCATCGTTCAGCCATATCTGATTACGCTGGCGGTATCCATTGCTCTGGCTGTTGTCACATATCCGTTGCACGTGCGTATCCTTAAATGGACAAGGGGAATCAAAAGCCTCAGTGCGATTCTCACCATTCTGATTACAACTATCGTCATTCTTGTCCCACTCACGCTCATTTCCGTGCAGGTGGTGCAAGAGGCCCGTACGGTCTACGACCGCTTGAGCATTCCGGAGGAGGGGTCAACGGGATTCCTCGCGACAATCGAACAAAACATCAATGCACTCCTCGCAACGTACATGCCGTCGGCCGCAATTGATTTTGACAGTCTCGCTCGTCAAGCACTCGCGTGGATCGCGGCGAATGTCGGTCAGCTGTTTGCGACAACACTGCAAGGATTTATCCAAGTAGCCATCGGTATCGTCGCTTTCTACTATCTGCTGAAGGACGGCGAGTATTTCATGCAAACGGTGATCTCGCTTAGTCCACTCTCCGATAAAAACGATAAAACCATTATCAAGCGCCTGTCGAACGCCATCGGATCCATCATGAAAGGATCGTTGCTCATTGCACTTCTACAAGGTTTCGTCTCTGCGATCGGGTTCCTGATTTTCGGCATCCCAAGCGCAGTTTTGTGGGGAAGCATTGCCGCCGTGGGAGCGCTGGTGCCGGGCGTAGGAACATCGATTGTTCTTATTCCGGCCGTCGGATATCTCTTCCTAACCGGTCATCTCGTACAGGCCATCGGCCTTGGAATATGGGGAGCAACAGCCGTCGGACTCATCGATAACTTCCTCGGTCCCATTTTGGTCGGACGCGGTGCGCAAATTCATCCACTGCTGATCATGTTCGCGGTCATCGGCGGTATCGGTTTCTTCGGTCCGCTCGGATTCATTCTCGGTCCGTTGGCTCTCAGCCTTCTCTTCGCCCTGCTCGACATCTACAAAATGATGATCAGCAGTCCGAAGGAATCACTGTAA
>CAZUVN010000060.1:3914-5633 GCA_964623835.1 uncultured Candidatus Peribacteria bacterium | reverse complement strand
TCACGGAAGTCGACTGTCGATCCGCCGATTGCTTTAAGTGTCAGTGGTGAAGCACTGACCGTCAGTCCGTGTTCTGTGAATACCTGATGATCGGCAGCGGGCTGTTCGACAATATCCAGACTGAATCCTCCTG
Organism: uncultured Candidatus Peribacteria bacterium; assembly: GCA_964623835.1. Lineage (GTDB taxonomy): Bacteria > Patescibacteriota > Gracilibacteria > Peribacterales > Peribacteraceae > JAKQEM01. The sequence continues at coordinate 5,500 of CAZUVN010000060.1, read as the reverse complement.
CATCATCGAGGCCGACTTGAAGCGTCCAACCGGTTTTATTCTCTGCTGTGAGAATCGACGCGAGTGCGTCGGCTGCTGGTTTGGTAACCGCGATTGTCTGAGGACGATTGGGTCTTCGCGACAGAAGAATATTGAGGTCGGTCACAAGATCGGCCAAATCACCATCATCCATACTGTGCATGCCAGCCGCTTCTTCCAGCGTCTCCGCTCCCCCAACACCACATCCACCGCAGTGCAATCCATTCTGCGCAAACAGCTCTTCGGCCTCCGGCAGAATACTCAGAATATCGGCGACACGTTGGTGCTTGCCGATCAGATTTCCCGCTGATGTTACTGGCGCATTCGTCATACGTGGCTTATTGTAGGGCAGAATTATCCCTTTTCTCATACCGATGTCGAGCACAAACCGCCTGATTCTCTCGATCGCCCTCCCCGTCGTCACCCTCATTATCGGGTGGCAAGCAGGCAGTATTGCAGCAGGGCAGGACATCTACACCCTCCAGAACAGGGTTGATGCATTATCGAACGGCGGCAAGATGGTCGACCCGGAAGAGAACGTCGATATCTCACTCCTGTGGAATGTGTGGCGATTGCTTCAGACCAAATATATCGAACCCGGCGACCTTGATACGCGACAAATGGTCATGGGTGCTATTGGCGGAATGGTGCAGGCAATCGGCGATCCGTACACGGTCTTCATGACTCCCAAAGAGAACACCGATTTCCGCGAAAGCCTAAGCGGCCACCTTCAGGGTATCGGGGCTCAACTCACCCAGAGTGGCAGCCAGATCGTCGTCGTTTCGCCGTTGAAGGGATCTCCTGCGGAAGCAGCCGGATTATTGCCGGAGGATCTTATTTTGGCCGTTAACGACGAAGACATTGCGGGTATGGGGCTCGATGAAGTGGTGGCAAAAGTTCGCGGCCCCAAAGGCACATCCGTCACACTGACTATCGGCCGTGAGAGTACGCGCGAAGTACTGTCGATGACTATTAAGCGCGATGACATCACGGTTCCGAGTGCGGAATACGAGGTAAAAACGGGAACGGGCGGAAGTGTCGGCTACCTCGCCATCAACCAGTTTGGCGATGAGACGATTGCGGAAATTCGCGAACTTCTGTCGACGGTCGATGCCTCGGCGCTGAAAGGATTCATCATCGACCTGCGCTACAACGGCGGAGGATACTTGGACGGTGCAGTGGATCTTGTGTCGATGTTCCAGAAAGAAGGCATGGTGGTAGAAGTTGCCGGACGTGGCAGCCAGCCACAGCGTCATTACGTGACCGGCCGCACTATCATCAAAGACTTGCCGCTGGTTGTGCTGATTAACGAAGGATCGGCAAGCGCATCCGAGATTACCGCCGGCGCCCTGCAGGACAGCGAGCGCGCGACTATTGTTGGCGTGAAAAGCTTTGGCAAAGGCACGGTCCAGGAAGTGATCGATCTGACCGATGGCACAAGCCTCCGCGTGACCGTTGCCCACTGGCTGACGCCAAAAGGTCGCAACCTCAGCAAAGAAGGAGTGATGCCCGACATCGTTGTAGAACGCACCCGCGAGCAGATTCTGGCAAATCAGGATCCGCAGCTG
>CAZUVN010000060.1:0-3814 GCA_964623835.1 uncultured Candidatus Peribacteria bacterium | reverse complement strand
CTAGAAGCTAGCCGCTAAAAGCTATAAGCTAGTAGTCGTGCTCCGCATCCCCTCCTCCCTCGAGCGCCGTCTCGCCGAGATCTTTCCGAAGATCAAAGACCGCGAGCAGTTCGTGAAGGAAACAATCGAAGAAGCATTGCAGAAATATGAACCGGAGACGACGGACACAGAGAGTGAGCTGACAGTAGGCGGGACGCTGCACCTGTTTTCAGATGGCGGCTCTCGCGGCAATCCCGGCCAGGCAGCCATTGCCTGGATTATTGAAGATCCCGTCCGCGGCGAAGTACTGAAAGAAGGGAAAATGCGAATAGGCGTAGAGACGAATAACGTTGCCGAGTATCGGGCGCTTATTGAAGGACTGAAAGAAGCTGAGCAATTCCATCCGAACCGTCTCATCTGCCACTTGGATTCTGAGCTGGTGGTAAAGCAGCTAAACGGTGAGTACCGGGTGAAGATGGAAACCCTGCAGCCGTTTTTTGAAGAAATTAAAAAAATAGCCGATGAACTGCCCGATGTCGTCTTCGTGCATATTCCCCGCGAGGATAACTATCGTGCCGATGCATTGGTCAACCGCGCGCTCGATGAGCTACCAGCTCCGGTAGTGCCGGATGCTAACCGGCCTAGCCTCCCACAGCAGAGTCTATTCAATCAGCGATCGGTCGAACGGCCGGGCGATATGTATCGGGACAATGTCCGGGGATCGGGCAGATAAATAGCAACATGTCATGCTGAGGAGGCCTGCAAGGCCGTCTCGAAGCATGCACCCTTCGAGATGTCGCTTCGCTCCTCCTCAGGGTGACATACAGTTTCCCTCTTTTTTCATTTTCCAATCCCTCTTTTCTCCAGCACACTACAGCCGTGCATATGACCCGATCGATTATCGGCATCCTCGGATTCATCGGAATGGTCGCATTCTTCCCGATGGAGGCACATGCTGCTCTTCCAAACCTTACGTACCGCTACAAGCACCACATCTTCGTCATCGGTGCTCAGCAGATGACCGGGTGGCAGGGCGAGAAGGAAACATGGACCTACAACGGGCAGCCAGTTATCCCACCAGCAAAACTGCGCGTTGACGGGGATATTGTCGACCCGATGCCGATGGGATTTGCCAAAGGTGTGCAGCCTGCTTGGAACGAGGAAGCAATCGCAGCAACGATAGCAGCACGCATTACATCCACACTCGATCGTTCGGCTGGAAGTGTCACAATCAGCCGAAATGGATCGGGGTCCATCGTGTTTGAAGGAGTAGGGTTTCCCGGACGCAACGTTGATGTCCGCGCCGCGGCGCGCCTGACCGCCGAGGCTCTCACCAACGGCGTCACCGACATCATGCTGCCGATGATCGAAACACAACCGCAGATCACAGTGCTCGACGAAGAACTGCGATCGAAAGGAATCGGCGAACTGGTGACACTGGGTGAATCTGATTTCAGCGGATCGACCAAGAACCGTATCCACAACGTGACGGTCGGCCTGAACCGATTTAACGGCCATCTGATTGAGCAGGGTGAAACATTTTCGTTCGTGAAAACGCTTGGCCCCGTCGATGCCAGTGCGGGGTATCTGAAAGAGTTGACGATTTTGGGAGACAAGACCGTGCCCGATTACGGCGGAGGATTGTGTCAGGTAAGTTCCACGGCCTACCGCGGCGTATGGGAATACGGCTTTCCCATTACACAGCGCAAGAACCACAGCTACGCGGTTCACTACTACGCGCCACAGGGAACAGATGCAACGGTGTATCCGCCGAACGTCGATATCAAATTCCTCAATGACAGCCCCGGAGCACTCCTGATTCAAACCGTGATTGATGTACCGAATACGAAAGCCTACTTCCTGTACTACGGCACACGCGACGACCGCACATCGAGTGTGATTGGTCCGTTCAGCTGGGACTTCCGCGCAGCCCCTCCACCAAAGACAGAAGAGACTTTAGAGATAGCACCCGGCACACGGCGTAAAGTCGGCGAAGCGGTGAACGGCATGCGGACGGCTTGGTTCCGTACCGTGAACAAAGACGGCAAAGAAACCGTACAGGGCACCTATTCGATTTATGAAGCACGTCCGCTCTTCTATCAAATTGGAGTGGATAAGCTGACAACCGCGAGTGGTTCGCTCAACAACGCGGACGCCAGCGAAAATGTTATTTCTGACTAAGCACTACATCCCGTGACTTGATAGGTCTCGTCGCATGTTCATCGATGATTCCATTGAGGAACAACGGCAGTTCAGCATGCGATGGAATAAGTTCGGCCAGAGCGGAGAAGGGCAAAGGTGAAGCAGCGGCACGAATAAACGCCTGAGCGGCATCGGGCAATCGTGCAACTCGCTGATCTGAGGTATAGGCGGGAAGAAGTCCCAGCAGATGAAGAAGCCGCGCCTGGAATGCGACCAAGATATCGACCGCATCGTTGTCATGACGCAGAAAACCGCAGAGCAGATCGAAGACGGCAGGCAATGGCTCATTATCTTCGATGAGCGACAGCAACACATCAATCCCCTGTGCCGAACGGAGGAAAGACCCGAACGATACTGCAGTGTCATCATCGCGCTGGGTATCCGTCGCTCCAACAATCAGCAAATGATCTCCGCTTTCATGAATCTCCACACTCACTCGGCGCAGCGGCAGAAGACAACCGCCCATGCGACTCCCCGGCTTTCGCACGGCTCTTGCACGCGCCGCAAGGCGTCCTCGTTCACGAGTGAGAAGAATACAAAAACGATCGGCCTCGCCGATATCAATTGCCCGCAGCACCACCGCGTCAACGGTCTCGCGACGAGGCATCAGGAGAAAAGGGAAAACGACTGCGGCAGCTTGTGACGCACCCCAACAGCCACACCTGCCAATGATAAAACCGGCATGATGATGATTTGCACCAACAGAAATACGGGTAACGCGACGGCAAGTATCGGCAATAGTTCGGACTGCAGCAGTGCAAACGGCGTCTCCAGTGCGAAGGCCGGCATGAAGATCGGCAAGAGGAAAAGCAGCGCAGTCATCACAACAGTCCCAATGACCGCTGCGCCGATCAACAGCAACGTCATCTCGCAGCTAAGAGGCAAAAGTACCGCGAGCGGCTTGGCACCGAGCATATGTGCCAGATGCAATTCGTGACCCCTGCGAGCGGCCGTCCGCACCGTCCACTCGAATACTGCGCTGCAGAGCAGCACAAACGCGACCACCATGAAGATGATGCTGAGGGTATACAGACCGTCAGTCACCTGCAGCAGCGAACGCACTTCCTGTTCATGGTCGGCTGATGTTGCAAGGAACGACGGATCGACGACGCTCTTCCATTTATCGGATTGCAGAGTGCCCGCAAGTGCATCGTAGGAGTCCAACGAGATTAAGGTGACCGAAAAGATATCGGGGAACGGATTGTCGAAATCGTACTGCTCCAGAAACGCAATATCGTCGGGGTTCAGTTGTTTTTGGCGTTCATACACCTGTTCCTTAGAAAGGAATTCAACGGATCGAACCGATGGATGTTCACGCAAAAGCGCGTAAAGCTCCTGAATATCCTGCTCACGGGCGGATGCCAGCACTTCGAGTTGAATTGCAGAGCGCTCGGTCAACAGATTGCCAACACCGCGAACACCGAGCAGAAACGTGAAGAGCATCTGCACCAAAAGCATCACGCACGATAGAAGTAGCAACGTCATTCCCCATGTTCGGTCACGCGTAATCTGTCGAACCGCACGCTTGAATGCATGCGATACCGAACCCATGAAGTCGCTGAAGCTGACCATGGATACCAGTGTATCAAAAAAAAGACGGAGCTTATAGCTGTTAGCTTTTGGCTGATAGAAA
>CAZUVN010000059.1:3844-5740 GCA_964623835.1 uncultured Candidatus Peribacteria bacterium | reverse complement strand
AGGAATCCGCACCTGAAGAGATTCCTGTGGTGGAGACACCGGTGACGGTGGAGACAGAACCAGTGATTGAATAAGACAAGAGGGGATAGCTGACAGTAGACGCTAATCCACTTGCGCATTTGATTGTTCTATCTCGATATATTATTGCCCCCGAAGCGTATGTTTCGTACTCTGTTGAACACTGATCTTGTTCTATCTCTCTGACTCTCCCTACCCATGAAAGCAAAGACCCTTCTTCCCGTTCTCCTCATTGTTCTCGTCGTTCTGGTTGTCGTGCTCGATACGCAGCGTCGCAAGGCACAGACCGAACTCAAGAACCTGACCGTTCGCCTGGAACAGCTCCAGGGCAATAATGCCGCAAACCAGGAGAAAGCCCGCACGGTTGTTGAGCGCGTGCAGAAACTGATGAATATCGATGTGTCGGTTGAGCCGACTGTCGCCACCATCGTCGATGTCGAGAAGCTGCGCGAGCAGAACCCGTTCTACGACAAAGCAGAAAACGGCGACTTCCTGATTGTCACACCGACTCGCGCCATTTTGTACCGCGAAGAGGAGAACATCATTCTTGATGTCGTTCCGGTCCAGATTGAGCAGGAGGCACCGGCCGCGGAAGGTCAACAGTAAATCGCTTTGCTGCACTAAAGCACTGAATCTTGAACAGCGGATCATGCTCACTCACACTCGAGGACATGGTCCGCTTTCTTATTCCCGCGTTTTCTCTTTCGCTGATTGCAGGATACTGTGTCGGCGCTGCTGCCGCTGCATGGACGGTGTACCCCTCGGCACAGGTAAAGCTGGTCGATGATGCGCATATCAGTGATACCCCCGTTGTCCGCATCGACGGTATCCGCAACGGTGCGTTGATCGGCTCAGTATCGGGCGACGTCCGTGTTGTTGCGGGATCCACGCCGGTTGCAGTGGGTGGAAGCGGCGCGTTCGCGATCAGCGATCGGTCCGTTCTCACAAACATAATCGAGATCCATGTGCCGCCCGGCATGCACTTTGTCGCCTCGGCAAAAGGCAAAAGGTACTACCCGATCCAGTCGGCCGCTGGTAATCAGATTGTCCCGCAGAATCGTGTATATTTCCCTACCGAAGCATCCGCGCAAAAGGCCGGCTATAAAAAGTAATGAATCCTCCGGCAGCTCAGGAGAGCTCTGAGCTTGCCGAACCATGGCAAGATGTTGATAAAAAGCTGTGAAGCTTTGTAGCTTAGAAGCTGACAAGCTAGTATTCTTTCTCTATGGCCATCCCTTCTCGCCGACCACCGGGTAATAAACAGCAGTGGCTGCTCAGCCTGCTGCTCTTCATGAGTCTTCTGTCGCTCTCGTTCTACTATCTCACCGCACCGCAGCGTGCCGGCGAAGAGCAGTTTACGAATGCACGCGTGGTGCCTCTCAGCAGCATTGTCCGCGGGTACAGCGATCAATCCTTCAGTCAGATTCTCATTCGCGATAACAAGGTCTTCGCGATTTCCTCCACCGGTGCGGTCGTGCAGTCCTACAAAGAGACGCTCGATACGGTCAGCCAGTTAGGTCTGAATGATCCCGATAATCCGACCATCGTCGAAGTCGAGAACCGCGAGGCGGTGAATCTCTTCTTCGCCGCATTGCCCGATCTCCTCTTCTTTCTGCTCGTACTCGGAGGAATCGTCTGGCTCTTCCGCGGAATCGCACGCAGCCAGAACACCGCGATGTCCTTTGGAAAATCGCGCGCACGCGTGACCGATCCAAAGCAGGTTCGCACGCGCTTCAAAGATGTAGCCGGTGCGGAAGAGACGAAAGAGGAGTTGGTCGAAGTGGTCGACTTCCTCAAGCAGCCACGCAAGTACACCGATATCGGTGCAAAAATTCCAAAGGGTGTATTGCTGGTCGGTCCTCCGGGAACCGGTAAGAC
>CAZUVN010000059.1:0-3744 GCA_964623835.1 uncultured Candidatus Peribacteria bacterium | reverse complement strand
AACCAGATTCTGACCGAGATGGACGGATTTGAGCAGGATACGAATGTGATTGTGATGGCGGCAACCAACCGTCCAGACGTTCTTGATGTTGCGTTGCTTCGCCCGGGTCGTTTCGATCGTCAGGTCTTCCTCGATCGACCGGATCTTGCAGCACGCGAACAGATTTTGGCCGTGCATTCGCGCAATAAGAAGATGGGGAAAGATGTGAATCTTGCCATTGTCGCACGCCAGTCCGTTGGTCTGACCGGAGCCGATTTGGAAAACGTGATGAATGAAGCAGCTATTTTTGCCGCTAAAAGAAGTCATGCCGGCATCACGCAGCAAGATTTGGTTGATGCGCTCGAGAAGACAACCATCGGCCCCGAAAAGAAATCACGTAAGTTGAATCAGCGTGAAAAAGAGCTGACTGCGTATCATGAACTCGGTCATGCGATTGTCGGTCATCTCTGCAAGGAATCCGATAAGCTGCACAAAATCAGCATCGTTTCGCGCGGTTCCGCACTCGGCATTACCTGGTTCCTCCCGGAAGAGGATCAGTACACGACCAGCCGCCAAAAGTTCCTCGATGAAATCTGCGGACTTCTTGGTGGTCGCGCCGCGGAAGAGTTGATCTTCAAAGACGTCACGACTGGTGCAAGCAACGACATTGAACGCGCATCGCAGATCGCTCGAAACATGGCGATGCGGTACGGCATGGATGACGGACTCGGACTTGTTGCCTACGGTGAGAAGCAGGGAAGCGGTGCACTCGGTGTCGATCTCGGCAGCAGCAAGAACTATTCCGAAGAGACCGCACGGCGCATCGACGACTTCGCCCGCAAGGTGATTGCCGATCAGTACAAGCGCGCACTCGATATTCTTCGCAAGCACGAGAAGAAGCTCAAAGAAATTACGGAGGTTCTTCTGAAGCAAGAGACCATGTCCGTGGAAGAATTCACCGCTCTCTTTGACGGAAAGCCGCTGGCCGAAAAGAAGAAAAAGAAGGCCGAGTAGCCGCGTCCACCGTGCGCGTATAAATTGACAATATACTAAAATTATATTATATATTTGTTATTCAAATACTTCTCCATGAAACATTCAGTCCAGCTTTCTGACGGCCATCTGGGAGTCCGTGAATCGGATGATGTGACACAAGCGATCGATGCGCAGGCGCATCTGATTCAACGTCTGGCCGATGAGTGCCATGGAGAGATCGACGTGATTATTGCCGGCGATCTGATTGCCGGACCCTGTCAGCGCGGTGATGCCGATGACCCACGTGCCCATCTGTATCCTGTCGATTGGGAAGATATCCTCATCGAACAGGCCCCGCCCTTGTTCAACGTCTTGCGGTGGAACCAGTTGCCAGTGACCTATATTTTGGGCAATAGCGAAGGCAGGGAAGATGTTGATCCGTCGATATTGGAGCGTCGGTTCGGACCTGGTATCAACTGGACGCAACATACTGGTCGACATTCTTTCTACGATCCCGAAAGCCGCCTGGTTGTAACGCATACGAATCTTGCAGAACCGCCGTTGCCACTTATTAAGCAGTGCGCTTTACCAGAACTTACCGGGGCCGTTTCGCGACGCGTGCGGAATGTGCTGTATGGCAGAGTCCGAACCACCGAAGCGTGGCAGGAGCACATAGCTGCGGTCAGTGCATGTCTTAAGCAATCATTGGATGCGACGGATGATCAGACCGATATCGACCGGATTGCTACCGCGATAGATGATGAGCATAAGAACAGCTGTCTGGAAAACGCGAGAATGGACAAATTTTTGCGCTATCTACCCGGACTTTCTGCGCTGAAAAATGCATTAGCATTTCGCACATTAGAAGGAATGTATACGCGCACGTTGGCTCAGTTGGACGAGTTGCCCCAGGATGCGGAGATGATCACGGGAGGACACACGCATATGCCGTATGTCTACAACCGGGAACAGCTTGTACGCATGGTCCGCGGACGTGACCCGTCCGGAAATCTTCAGTATGTGACCAATTCGGGCACCATGGTCCCGCTGACAGCCGATCATGGCGGTGATCACCGAGCACATTTGCTGTATGTCGCAGGACGCGAGCCACGATTGTGGCAGGTCTATGATGCGAAAAAGCCAACAATGGAGCCAAAGTTGGTAAATGTGGCAGGCCAGAAGTTGTCGTAAATAGGGTATTTCTTTGTCTAAATGCCCTTCCGCACATCTTGCTTCCTGCTAGAATCGGGTCCCTCTTGTTCTTTGCTAAGCCCCATTGCCGTGGTGGCGAAATGGCAGACGCGCACGCTTGAGGGGCGTGTGGGAGCAATCCTGTGGAGGTTCAAGTCCTCTCCACGGCACCATTCGACTCGTCCCGCACATGCGGGACTCGCTCATGGTAAACCATGATTTTGTAATTAGTATCAATGTAGATACGCAAGTCGAATAACTCTGAGCGAACGAAGCAAAGCGAAGTGAGTCGAAGAGCCCAACAAAACAACGCACAAAACATCGTTATGTTATTATCCGCTGCTATGGCGTGGTTCGTCTACATAGCCCAGGCACCGACTGGCAGATACTATACTGGTATCACCACCGATCCACATCGGCGTATTAATGAACACAATCGTGCTGAAGGTGCGAAATTTGCAATCGACCAAGGGGCATTGCGGCTGATCTACACCTCTTCTGCTTTTTCTGACAAATCTTCTGCTCGCAAACGTGAAATTCAAATTAAAGGCTGGACGAGAGATAAGAAGGAGAAGTTGATCCGAGGAGAGTGGCAATAGTCTTGCAGGTCTTCGGATCTGCGGTTTTTTTAATCACCCGCTTCACTGCACTAAAGCACTGAAGCATTGATTTTACATATCAGTGTCTTATAGTCGGAAGTCCATGTTCGATGACGGAGCGATCACAGGCAGGATTCTCTTGGATCATATCCAGTCCAGTAAGCTTGAGTTAAAGCAGGATATTCGTGATCTTGGTACGCAAGTTGATTCACTCGAAAAAAGAGTTGATCGACTGGAACAGCAAATGGAGAGAGGCTTCAAAGAAGCATATGAACATCGTGAAGCATTGCAGATCGACCTTGATGCAACCATTCGCATGCAATCTCGACATGAAAGAGAACTTGCTGTCATAAGTGGTCGTCCTCTTCCAGAAGAAGATTAACCAATCATCTTCAACAACTGCGCTTCATCAATCACCTTCACGCCCAGCTTCTGCGCGTCGTCGAGTTTTGAGCCGGCCTCTTCTCCTGCTAGAACATAATCAGTTTTCTTGCTGACCGATCCGCTGACTTTGCCGCCGCGCGCTTTGATCATCTCTTTCGCTTCTTCGCGACTCAGTGTTGGCAGAGTGCCGGTGAGGACAAAGGTCTGTCCGTCGAAGATCTGCTCCAACGAACTACGCTGTGGAACCAGACACACTACTCCTCCATCCGCAAATTTTTGCAGCAGCGCTTTGTGTTCCGGGTGAGCAATCCATTCTGTTAGCGATTCTGCAACTACGGAGCCAATGCCATCAATTGCACTCAGTTGCTCGGTTGATAGTGTTGCAATGGTGCGCGACACATCGGTTACCGTAATGCCATGAAGTGTCACCTTCTCCGGTGCGGCGAATAACGTTGGCTGTGCGCTGGTTGTCGGTTGTTCAACTTCTACGTCGCTTTCGGGCCACGCAATGGACCGTGCAAGCACTTCGGCGGTCTCACGCCCCACATGGCGAATGCCCAAGGCAAACAAAAATCGCTCCAGCGGAATGGTTCGTGCTTTCGCAATCGCCTGCAGA
>CAZUVN010000058.1:0-5792 GCA_964623835.1 uncultured Candidatus Peribacteria bacterium | reverse complement strand
ATCCGGCCAACGGACTCATGACGAATTCAAGGGCTGCACTACGGTGTGGCCCTTCTTTCAAAAGAAGAAGGCGATGATGTCGTCACCAACAAGCAGCGCAATCGCTCCACCCGCAACAAGGAATGGGCCGAAGGCGAGGCGCATGTTCATGTCCAAACGACGGAAGGGAAGGAGCGCAATGATGGTCAGCATGCCGATGACGTAAGCAAACCAGATCGCAAGCAACGTCAGTTCCCATGTCCCCAAAAGAACGCCGAGTGCCGCACCCAACAACACATCGCCACTGCCGACCCATTTGCCTCTGCTCATCAGCCACTGCACAGCAAAAAAGCCACCGCCAATAAGCACGGCGAGGAGGGGAATTGTTTGATCTTGAATTCTCAACACAACGCCACATACGGCGATGATGAGGGAGAGCACATCGGGAATCGTCTGCGTGTCATAGTCGATAAGCGCAACGCAGAGCATTGCCCAGAGCGCCAAGCAGGCAGGGATTGCTACGAACACATTGAACGAGGCGATGTACGCAGCAAGAAGAAACAGCACTGAGGATCCGAGTTCAACGAGTGTGAAACGAGCGGGGATACTGTCACCACAACGCACACATTGTCCACGAAGCGCAATCCAACTGATAATGGGAATCAACTCCCATGCACGTAACGTTTTTCTGCAACCGACACAGTGTGATCTGCCTGTCAGAGATTGACCTGACGGGAGACGATCAATCAGTACATTTCCGAAACTGCCGAACACTGCCCCAAGCGCGAGGAAGAATGGCACGGCAATGACGATTGGCATCGGCACCAACTGATTGTACCTGCGGTGTCATCCCGAGCGTAGTCGAGGGATCGACACTCTTATTGCCCTCTCTCTTTCTTCAGTTGCTCCGCAAAAGCCTTGATGCGCGCTGCAGGATCATCGGTTGATGCTTCATGTTGCACAGTGTCGGCTGCGATTGCATGCACGCGAATTGCCATCGAAACATCTTCATAAACGCTATAGACGGTCAACGAAAGGAGTGCCCCAACAATGGAACCGGTGACACGGCGTAGCAGTGGATGTTTGTGTGGGTGTGTGAACATTTCTCCTTAGTATAGCAAAATTCAGCAATTCAGGAAACAGCTTTCAGCGAGAATAAACCTGAAAGCTAACTCCTGACTCCTGTATCCTACGGCTATGCGCGTCATGCTTTTCGGCACCTTCGATGACCTTCATCCGGGACACGAGTATGTATTTCGCGAAGCGTTGCGGAAATCGGGAAGCGGTCATCGGACATCGGATAATGGCGTCTGGGCTGTGGTCGCACGCGATGCGAATGTGCTGCGAATTAAAGGGAGAGCACCACTGCAGACAGAAACTGAACGAGCAGAAGCAATTATGCGGATGTTCCCGGAGGTGCACGCGATTCTCGGTGACGCATCGGATTTTCTCGCACCAATTCGATCAATCCAGCCCGATCTGATTCTCCTAGGATACGATCAGAAACTTCCGCCGGGAGTTCAGGACGAAGACTTGGGCGTACCGGTCGAGAGGCTTGAGGCGTTTCATCCGGAAGTGCATAAGAGCAGCTTGAGACGAGCTTCATAGCTACTCAGCTTTCACCGTGCCGACGTCAGATCAATCACATAGATCCGCTTCTCTCCTAGAACGAAGAGTTGCGACTCATCGGCGTCGACGTACAGGTCCTGCAACGTATCGTCTTGGTCTTCGGCCGCTTCCAGCACAAACTTACGAACGTATGCAGCCTCACCGGTTGCGCCGCCATCGGAGACGACAACCACACTGCGATCAACAGGATCGAGCAGGTAGATATTGCGATCGACGACTTTGAAGATCTTGGTCACATTTGAGAGAAGGTCATCCGGACCGCCGCGGATCACGAATGGCTGCGTCTCGCCGCGGAACAATTTGAGAATGCTCTTGCTGTCGCCCAAATCTTTAAGCACGAAGACCGATCCGTCGATTGTCATGTCGATGGCGCCGGTCAAATCGCCGTTGACGTTGTATTCCACGGGCACGCTGTATTTACCAGCCAAACGCTCGTACTTGTAGATCTGCTTGTTCTCCGGCGACAGGACGTAGACGAAGCGCAGGTACGCATCGATCGCGACGCCGGACATCCATCCTTGCGGATCATCGGTCTTCATCGACACCGGCTGGCCACCCGTCAGCTCGACCAGACTGTTGCCGTTCATCAGGAATACCTGCGATGCGAATCGCTCCATGTTCGCACCATCAACGACAAGAAGATCATCGCTGAGGCGGTTGCCTTGTTCGACGGACTTCAGAAGGACGCGATATGCGTTCTGCTTGTCAAAGACGGTGAACTCGCTGTTACCAAGGCCAATCAGACCGCGAGCGAGAATATCGGGATTATTGGTTGTGAGGGGAATGGTGCGCGGTGTCAGTCGAATCACGTTGTTGATCTGATCATCTTTTGCGCGGATTCGCTCCAGCAGATCGTTTGCCTCTGGGCGGAAGAGTCCTGCTTCGTTGTCGCGGAGTTGCAACGCTTGCTCGCGTGCATGTTGGAGATTGGCATTCGCGCCGGCCATATCACCGGTCAGGCGGCGGTTTTCCGCCAACTGCAGTTCGGCGCTAATATCTTCGACTATCTTCTCGAGCTCCGCACGGGTCTTGCTGCGCTGACTACCTGTGACCACATGAACGCCCGCCCACACAATGACGAGGACTGCGAGGGTTCCCGCAAGCAGCAACAGATGGGCGCGCTTCTTGCGTTGCGGATGGGTCAGATCGGCAGCGAAGTTTTTTGCGAACGCCTGAGTCGATTCCCATGCACGAACGAAGATTTGCGGATCAAATGAAACATGTGGTGCATTCTTGCTCGCCTTTTTCCCTGCAGACCCAACGGACTTGGTGAGTCCCGATGCGAATGATGCAATGGATGCGAATGATGGAAGTGGGATGCGGGAGGCGCTGCTTCCGAAGCGTGCCATCAGAGAATTCTCCTGCATTCTGCGGCGACGATCCGGGACGGACGCGCGCGCCGCACGGGGGGCGGGTTCTTCTTCTACTTCCTCCGCTACGACTGCATCGCCGAATACGGCAACGCTTGCGAGTGCCGCATGCTCCTGTTCACCCTCCAACGCACGGATGACCGTGTCGAGAATCGCATCTTTGTCACTTGTCAGACGGGCCAATTGCGCCGGTGTAAACGTGCGAAGCAACCGCTGAGTCGAAAGAATCACAATGTCACCGTCTTCCAGATTTCCACTGGCGATATGCACGAATGCGGGTGTCGGCTTGCCTGCGGTATATTCGGTAATCTGGCTGGTCGCTGAGTGGCGGATGAGATAGGCCTCGGCGCGTCCGGCATGGGAAACGTGCAACGTTCCGTTCGTATCCAGAATGCTGATGAGCATGTGGACGTCATGCACTGCGCCAGTAACCAGCATGCCCTTGAGCAATCCATTAAGTTCTTTCAGTGTGCCATCCAAACGCTCAGCCGGGTCACCTTCGGAGTCGAGAAGCGCGTGCTTCACAATTACTTCGCACTCGCGCTCAATTGCGTGTGCCTCTTTCTCCGGAGCCGTAATTTCGACAAGTACAAACACGCGCTCACCCTGGAGCGTTTCCAGGTTGAGTGATACGAGCGCAACGTCGTGCTGTGGTTTGGTGGATCCGGTCCGGACGGAGATGTCCATACGGTAAGACAGGGTACCGTGCCGAGACGGGAAGATAAAGGTTTTCCGATCTCTTACCAGGCATCTTTTTCAGCATTCGGAAAGGATGCGGATTCACGCGTCACAACACCCTTCGACAAAAAATCTTGATAAAAATTTGGTATCTGTAAGCCAAAAAACAGGTGTCATGACAAACAGTGCTTGCTAAGCAAGTCGATAAGAGTATACTAAGGATAGTTATCATTTCTTTTTTAAACCACATTATCACATGAAAACGGTGAAAGAATGGATGTCCCGGCAACTCGCTGGCAGTTCGAGCACATCCTCAAATCAACAGAAGCCCCAGCAACCACCTCGACAAGACAATCGTCCTGCAGGAGGAAGACAGCCCCGCCCACAAGGGCAACAGCAGCGACCACAGGGTCAGCAGAATAATCGTCCTCAGCAGCAACGCGGGGGACACCAGCAGCCTGCTCGACAGGTGCAAGCAGCGCCCGCTGGACGCAAAGCCGATCTCAAGGTGTACCCACTCGGTGGCTTTGAACAGGTCGGTCGCAACTGCTTCGTCATCGAAGTAGATGGAGACATTTACATCATCGACTTGGGACTACAGTTCCCGGACGAAGACATGCTCGGTATCGATTACCTCGTACCGGACATCAGCTGTCTGAAAGGACGAGAGAACCGCATCAAAGCGGTGATCTTTACCCACGGACACCTGGACCACATTGGTGCAGTGCAACACTTGTTGCCACAGCTCCACTTCCCGCCGTGCTACGGAACCAAGCTCACGATGGCCTTCATTAAGAAGCGCCTCGATGAAGAAGGCCTGACCGGCAAAGCGAAGCTGAATATTGTTCCCTACGGACAGAAAATCACGCTCGGTAAATCGAGCTTTGAATTACTCCGTGTCACGCACTCTATTCCCGATTCCGCGGCGGTTGCATTGCATACGCCCTACGGAACCATCGTGCATACAGGCGACTTCAAGTTCGACTTAACGCCGATGAACGAGCCTCCTGCCGACTTCCAGCGTCTATCAGAACTGGGACAGAACGGCGTGCTCGCAATCATCGCCGATTCAACGAACGCGACCAAGCCTGGTCACAGTAAGAGCGAGCGCGAGATTGCGCAGACCATTAAAGACCTGATCATGGATGCCGAAGGGCGCGTGATCATTTCGACCTTCTCAAGCTTGCTGAACCGCATGCAACAGGTGATCGACGTCGCTCGCGATACCGACCGCAAAATTTATTTGGCCGGACGGAGCATGGAAACGAACGTCGAAATCGCCATGAACTTGGGGTACCTGAAAGCGCCGCGTGGACTTGTCCGCAAAGCGGGACCGGGGATGGATAAGCTGCGCGATAGCGAAGTGATTATCATCACCACTGGTAGCCAAGGTGAAGAGATGGCCGGCCTTGCCCGCATGGGTCTTGGCACGCATCGTCACGTCACAGTGAAGAAAGGCGACACGGTGATTCTGAGCTCTAACCCGATTGTCGGGAACGAGCGCGCAGTCGCCAAAGTCATCAACAACTTGTATTTGAAAGGCGCAGTCGTGAAAACGAATAATGAATTCGCGCTGCACACCACGGGTCACGGGTATCAACAGGACATTCTCCTGATGCACCGACTGGTCCGTGCACGGCACGTGATTCCCGAACACGGCGAACCGCATATGCGCGCCGCCCACGGCGAACTGGCAAAGCAGATCGGCTACGAAGACAACCGCATCCACTTACTGACAAACGGCGAGATTATCGAGTTTGATCGTGATGGAAGCGCTCGTCGGAGCAAGCAGAAGATTCCATTCCGCGATGTTATTATTGACGGCCGCGGAGCCGCCGGTGAAGGTGCGCGCGTGCTGACTGATCGCAAGATCATGAGCGGCAGCGGTGTCATCATCGTCTTATTTAAAGTCTATAGCGAAAGCAAACGACTCGTCGGTGACCCTGACGTGATTACCCGCGGATTGATCTATGGATCGGAGCAGGTTGATATCACCAGTGAAATCATCCAGACGTCGAAGAAAGCCTACGAAGAAGAAATTGGGAGAGGTGAAACTGACCGCAAGGCGCACAAGCGCGCGGTGACAGGAGCCTTGTACCGGTACTTTGACCGCAAGCTTGATAGAGAACCAATGGT
>CAZUVN010000057.1:0-6036 GCA_964623835.1 uncultured Candidatus Peribacteria bacterium | reverse complement strand
GCCATCTTGTCTCCCACCTGCATCTTGCGTGTCTGAGCGACGAAGACTTCGATCTGCTTCATCACGCCCGTCGGCAATTCGTCACCGGCCGAGCGATCGAAAATATGCACACCGACGACTTTTCCTCCTGCACCACCGGGGAGGCGGAGCGAGGAATCCTTCACATCTTTAGCTTTGTCTCCGAAGATCGCCTGGAGCAAACGCTCTTCTGGCGTCAGTTCGGTCTCACCCTTCGGCGTAATCTTTCCGACGAGAATGTCTCCTTCGTGGACGGTTGCACCAATGCGGACGACACCGTCGGTATCAAGATCTTTCAGCTTCGCCTCACCGACGTTGGGGATGTCACGCGTGACGGTTTCAGGGCCAAGCTTCGTTTCGCGGACGTCTGTGATGTAGCTTTCAATGTGGATCGAGTCGAATGTTCCGTCCTCAACCACCTTGTCGCTGATGATGATCGCATCTTCGAAGTTGTATCCGTGCCAGGACATATACGCGACGAACAAGTTCTGTCCGAGCGCCAGTTCTCCTCCTTCGACGGCGGCACCGTCGGCAATTGTCTGTCCTTTGTGAATCTTCTCTCCGCGCGCAACAACAGGGCGCATATGGAAACATGTTCCCTGGTTGGAACGCAGGAATGTATGCAAGTTGTAGGTTGCCTTGCGACCGTTCTTATAGATCACGGTCACGGAATCGGCGTCGACGTACGTCACCTCTCCGTCTTCCTCGGCAATGATCGCATGGCCCGATGCACGTGCAGCGAGCGACTCAATACCGGTTCCAACAAGCGGCGCATGCGGCTTCACGAGCGGCACAGCCTGGCGTTGCATGTTCGTTCCCATGGATGCGCGGGTGTTGTCGTCGTGCTCCAGGAACGGGATCAGAGATGTTGAGATCGAAAGAATCTGCTTTGGCGACACGTCGATGTGCGTCAAATCACGGACGTGTGCGAGCGTCGGCTCCGATGCTTTACGTGAGGAGATGCGCGTCTCGCGGAACTCGTTGAATTCAGAAAGTTCTTCGATGGTTTGCGCCTGCGCAATAATCATGTGGCGCTCGGCTTCCGCATCCATGAACGAGACTTTGTTGGTCACGAACGGGCGGACATCGACGGAATCTCGCTTGTCTTTTTTGAGGACAGACACGATCTGGCGTGCAAGCTCCTTGGTCTTAATGACGTCACCGTCCTTCGCAACGATCTTGCGGCCGTCCTTCACCGTTTCATCGAGGATACGACCGACAAGCCCGTCGGCGTCGAGTGGCAGCGTCTTCTTCACCTCCTTGTACGGCGTCTCTAGGAATCCGTAGCGGTTCACACGGCTGAATGCAGCAAGGTGCACGACAAGTCCGATGTTTGGACCTTCAGGCGTTGCAATCGGACAGATGCGGCCGTAGTGGCTTGGGTGCACGTCGCGAACGTCGAAGGATGCGCGCTCACGGGACAATCCTCCCGGACCCATCGCGGACAGACGGCGCTTGTGTGCAAGCTCGGAGAGTGGGTTCGTCTGGTCCATGAACTGGGACAACTGGGATGACGCGAAGAACTCGCGCATCGCGGCAGTCACAGGGCGGCAGTTGATGAGCTGTGTCGGGGTGACGGTCTCAAGATCCATCACCGTCATACGATCTTTCACAATGCGCTCCGTGCGCACGAGTCCGACGCGGTACTTGTTCTGCACCAATTCACCAACGGAGCGAACACGGCGGTTGCTGAGGTGGTCGATGTCATCGGCCGTACCGATTCCGTTGTTCAGACGGATCATTTCTTTGATGATTTCGACGAAATCCTTCACCTGGAACACGCGGTGTGCCTCATCGCTTGGAACCTCGACGTTGAAACGGCGATTCAGTTTGTAGCGAGCGATGGTGCCCATGTCGTACTTCTTGAAGTCGAAGAACAAGCCGTCAATTAGGCTCTTTGCGTTCTCCGGCGTTGCGTAATCACCGGGGCGAATGCGGCGGTAAATGCTCTGGTACGCATCTTCCAATGCGGTCGCTGTGTCTTTCTCGAGCGTCTTGAGGATAAAGTCGACGTCACCGCCAGACACATCTTTGAACAAATCGAGAATCTGGGAATCAGTTGTGTAACCGAACACGCGCAGTAGCTGCGTGACGGGAATCTTGCGCTTGCGATCAATTTTGCAGGTGATGATACCGCGGCGATCCGTCTCCACTTCCAACCACACACCGCGCTTCGGGATGATCTTTGCTGCGTGATACTTGGGGAACTCCGGCATAGGGCTAAAGAACACGCCCGGTGAACGGACAAGCTGGTGAACCACCACACGCTCGATACCTCCGACAACGAATGTTCCGGAGTTGGTCATCAGCGGAATGCTTCCGAGGAACACATCCTGCTCTTTAATTTCTCCGGTCTCCTTGTTGATGAGCTGCACATGACCTTTCATCGCAGCTTCGTATGTGAGGTTGCGGCGCTTGCAGGTCTCGGGGTCGTACTTTGCAGGATCAAACGTGTGACCCAAAATGCGCAGCTCCATTTTCTTACCCGAGAAGTCGGTAATCGGCGTAATCTCTTCCAGCAGCTCGCGGATACCTTCCGTCAGGAACCAGCGGTAGCTTTCCAGCTGCATTTCGATGAGTGACGGCACGTGTGACACACCTTGGTCATCGACGATGAATACGCGCTCTCCCAACACTTTCTTAGCAGCCATGTCGCCTTCCAAATCTTTGATAGATGCAGGAATGCGGTTTGATGGTGGCTGAATGTGCGGGATGACCTGCGGGAGAATCTCCTCGCTGACATCCATCATGTACGTGCGGCCCGAAGCAGACTGCAACACCTTGCGATTCGGTGATGCTTTTGCAGCAGCCTTGGCAGGGGCTTTCTTGGGTGCAGCGGCAACCTTCTTGGCAGGTTCAGCCTTCTTCACCTCTTTTTTGGGTGCGACTTTTTTAGGAGCTACCTTCTTCCCACCTTCGCTCTTCGAGCTACGGCGGGCAGGCTGTGCTGTTTTTTTGGAAATCGATTTTTTGGCGGGCTTGCCAGCCGTAGCTTTAGCGGAGGCTGGAGCTTTCTTCGCGGGCTTCTTGGCCATGGAAACGGGGGAGAAAAGGCGTAAAACACAGGGAAACCGCCCTGCACCGGTGTTTCTCCTGCATCAAAACGTGCAGGAAAGACAGGTGCAGCGCTCAGAACACAATCAGAACCAGCTGCGAAATCGGGGAAATTCTACGGTTTTTTGGCACTAGGTCAACAAATTTGCGCAATATTAAAAATATGCTTAAATCTCCTTACAAAGAGGCGCACGGCGCTTCTTGTTCCTTCCCCTCACCGATAGGAAAAACGCGTGCCAACAGAACCCCAGACAATCGATTCCATCCGCGCCACGTTCGATGAGCAACGCTTCCGCAAAGAAGCAGTCGATGTGGGGGATGTTGCATTCCCCTACTATGTCATTTCTGCGGAGTGGCTTCAGCAGAAGAAGCCCGACCTGCTCTTCCCACTTTTCGCATTGCGGCTGACTCCGCCCTTGGCGGATCTACGGATGGCCGACAAGCCCTTAAACCAGAAAACGCTCTTCGGCATCTCGGATCAGATTCCGGAACGCTGGCGACCCTATTGGGTGCGCCACGAGGTGAGGGAGTACGTCGAGCTGGTACTGGAACAGCCCAATCATTATTCCGGTACAACCGATACCGTGCCCAACGGATGTGCACAGTGTTCGCAGCAGGAATGGGATGAGGTGACTGAAGCCTTCTTGCGACAGGATCGCGTCGCCTATGCTGTCTTGCGCGCCGAGTTCTTCGACAAGCTGGTGCAGTGGGCGGAAGCGCGGCCATCCGGGGAGATCTCCCCGGAATCTCTCGGAAACTTCCGGCGGTCTCACGAATTCTGGTTAGCTCAACTGTGATAACCGCACTTGGGGAACCCCGCCCTGCGTCCACGCGACGCAGGGTTTTTTCATAGATAGATGGCAACTGATCATGCTTCACCAAACCGTCGTGCCACTTCGCTCCAATTCACCACGCTCCAGAACGCTGCCACGTAGTCGGGACGGCGGTTTTGGTAATGCAGATAGTAGGCATGTTCCCAGACATCCAGTCCGAGAATCGGCGTCTTGCCCTGCATCAGCGGACTCTCTTGGTTCGGCGTTGTTTCAATACTCAGCTTTCCGTTATCGACAACAAGCCATGTCCAACCAGAACCGAAAAGCGTTGTCGCTTTCTCCGAGAACTGCACTTTAAAATCCTGCACGGAACCAAATGTCTCAATCAGCGCTTTCTCAAACTCTCCTTCTGGAGCAGGTCCGCCAGCTGGCGCGAGAATAGTCCAAAAAAGCGAGTGATTTGCGTGTCCCCCACCGTGATTCTTCACCGCCGTTTTTTTATCCTCAGGAACATCGTTAAAACGACGCAGCAATTCTTCGACCGGAAGATCTGCAAACTCTGTTCCCGCAATCGCCGCATTTAATTTGTCGATGTACGTCTGGTGATGTTTGGTGTGGTGAATTTCCATCGTCCGCGCATCAATGTGCGGCTCTAGGGCGGCGTAGGTATATGGCAGTTGTGGAAGAGTGTGAGGCATGGGAGAAGGGAAGGGATGAGGGCTAAGAATAGCAGAATGGCTGTAGGTTATACTATGAAGACGGCTATTTTCTGCTCCCGTTACCGAGATATTCCGATATCCTGTTCACTCATGGACATCCGCCTCCTCACATCGGCCAAAGATCTTGCGATGTACGACCAATGGGTGAAATCTCATCCGCAGGGAAATCTGTGGCAGTCGGTTGAATGGAAGACGTATCAGGAGAAGTTGGGTCGAGAGGTGCGAGTCTATGCAGCGATGAGCGGCGAGCGGCTAGCGATTAGTGCATTGGTCGTGATCGATAAAACAGTTGGCGGTTTGAGTACGTGGGATTGTCCACGGGGACCTTTAGTTCAGAATTCAGAATTCAGAATTCAGAATTTTTTTGAAACAGTCGTTAGCGATGCAAAGAAAAATAAATGTCTAAGTTTCTATTTTTCTCCACTTGAAAACGTAATTCTCAATTCTCAATTCTCAATTCTCAATTCGCCTCGTCACGAGCAACCCGACGCAACCCGCATTCTTGATCTCACGTTGAACGATGATCAGCTCCTCGCGCAGATGCACCAGAAAGGTCGATACAACATCAACGTTGCGCGGAAGAACGGTGTGACGGTTGAGCAGTCGACTGATATTGATGCGTACTACGCCTTGGCACAGAAAACCGGAAAACGTGATGCTTTCGGTATCCCGAGTAAGCTGCAGCTGAGAGCGTTTCTTGATCATGTGCCGGGAAGTTTTTTGTTGTTGGCATATCAAGCCACTAGCCACCAGCCGCTAGCCACCAGCAATAAGCCAGAGACCGGTGGCCGGTGGCCGGTGGCCGGTCTTATCGGTGTCACATGGCCCCCCTCCGCCAAGGCTTCGGAGGGTAAAAACAGCACAGGCATTTATTACTACGGCGCATCAGACTACGAACATCGATCATTGATGGCTCCGTACTTATTGCAGTGGGAAGCTATTCAGCTCTGTAAAAAAGCCGGATGCACCCGCTACGATTTACTCGGAATCGCCCCTCCCGAATCCCCTGCCAATCATCCATGGGCGGGTATTTCCTCCTTCAAAGAAAAATTCGGCGGCACGGTTATATCCTATCCACCAGAACAGGAGATCACCCTACGGCCGATGGTGAAACAATTGCTGAGTTTGAAGCGGAAGATTATCGGTTAATATTCGTTGGAGATTTCCGTACGCCATGGGGGTGAAGAGGAAGGCTCTGATCGTCTATCGACGAATCGATTCCGAAGCCTTGGAGGAATCGATGAGGAGATACAGAGCCGGGTGGAGGAGCTTTGGCGTACGACGTCCTTTTCTTTTCACCATTTCTTTTGGACGAGCAAAAGAAATGGTGCCTGCGGAGCACAATCTTATTAAATAAATAGCTTTTGCGAAGCATATGAAGATAAGAGAGCGAATGCATGCAAAGCAAAAATCGGACAACAAAAAAGCCCCCCATTGCTGGGGGGCCCTTTGTCACTAAGCGTAGTGATCCT
>CAZUVN010000056.1:0-6268 GCA_964623835.1 uncultured Candidatus Peribacteria bacterium | reverse complement strand
CACACCGCCTACGATCTTCAGCAATTCTACGGATGGGACATCGACGTGTTTTCCGGCGGATGGAAGATATTTCAGGTATTGATCGCGTCACTGTTTCTCTTGCTCGTCGGCATCACATCATCCATCTCTCATCGCCGCCCTATCAAGCGCTTTATCAGAATTGGTGCAGCCGCACTTCTTGTATCGATTGTGACGTATCTGATTGATCCGAACACGTATGTCCGCTTCGGTGTTCTGCATCTGATTGCCGTCTCAGCCTTACTTGTGCCATTGCTGAGTCGATGGAATGCGTGGCTGATTGTGCCGGGAGTAGTATTGATTGCGCTCACAGATCAGATTCAATCAATCGAACTCCAGACCTCCTTCCTCATCCCCTTCGGCATCCGTCCCTCGAATTTCTCGAGCGTCGATTACTTCCCCATCGTTCCGTGGTTTGGAGTGATTCTGATGGGATGTGGCATTGGGCACCTGCTCTTTACACGCTATGCAAATCGAAAGATCTTCCGATTAGAAGCTGGGAAGCTGAGGAGCTTAGAAGCTCTCTCCTGGCCCGGCCGCCATTCACTCATGCTCTATCTCATCCATCAACCGATCATCATCGGATTATTATGGCTGATAGTGGGTCGCCCATCATTCTAACTACAATCTATCTACTACTTCGCCGGAACCACATGCACCGGCTTTACCGTATGTGCAGGATTGCCGTCCTTCAGCCATTCGTCGATGGACGCAAAGCAATCGGTGAACATCGCATGCACGCTGTCATCGGCATAGAACGCGATATGCGGCGTCGTCACAACTTTGGGATGGTGAACCAATCGGGTATCGGTCTCCACGTTGGCCTCATGCTCCAACACATCTAGCAGCGCCATACGAATTTTCCCGCTATCGAGAGCGGCGACCAGCGCATCGGTATCAATGAGCGACCCGCGGGCAGTATTCACCAGCGTCACTCCATCCTTCATCTGCGCAATCGTCTCCGCATTAATCATGTGCTTCGTTGCAGGCAACGACGGTGCATGTAGCGTGATGATATCGCTCTTCGATAGAAGCTCCGGTAATTCCACATATGCGAGCCCAAATTCATCGCAGAGTTCCTGCACTTTAAACACATCGTACGCAACGATCTTCATACCGAATCCGTGGGCAATCTTCACCACCTTTCGTCCGATCTTTCCGGTTCCGACCACGCCGAGGGTTTTGCCCTGCAGCGCCATGCCCCGGAGTCCTTGGTAGCTGAACAGCCCCTCTTTCACCCGGCGGTGCCCTTCACCGATGTGACGCATGGTGCCGAGGAGCAGCGCAAAGACGTGCTCGGCGATCACGTGCGAACCGTAGTCCGGCACGTTGCACACGGTAATACCGTGCGCAGCGCAGTAGTCGATATCAATGTGATCGTATCCAACCGAACGCGTGCAGAGCAGTTTGAGTGACGGGAGTTGTGCGATGATATCGGCGGTCAGCTTGGTCTGAATGAAGACCGAAAGAACATCCGCGTTGTGGCAAGCATCAATGAGCGCCTGTCCGGTGATGCCGGAACCGTGGACAGCGGCGTCAGGATACTTAGCCTGAACCTTAGAGATGTCCTCTGAATCGACATCGAGAAAAACAATGGAGGGAGAAGGCATGAACACATCATATACAGGCAAAGATGCGGGAGCTATCCGTCATGAAACGATGATCATCACCGTTGGCCTTGAAGGAAGATTCATAATTGAACGAACGGCGTGCGGGCGACCTGAAGTATGTTCACAATATTTATCCAACACTTCAACTCAGAAAAACCTGTGTGACTCCGCCGAACTCTCTATACTCCCCGCATCAGTCTTTGACTTCACTACGTCTAGTTCTATGTCTTTTACCGTCCGTCGCCTGAAAGAATCGGCATCTTCCACGAAAAAACAATCGAAGAAGGTTGCTGCAGCAGCGAGGTCGGTTTCGTCGGCACTCGGTTGGGCCGCCAAATTGAGCGGGCCACTGTTGATGATCGGACATCTGTGGAACGAGCGTCGCCAAGAAGAGAAGAAACATGAGGCAAGAGTGAATCTTCTTAAGCGCATTACGGTGATTCTAGTTGCGGTCTTTCTGTCCTTCTTGCTGTTTGCCGGAACGACGAGGGCTTTGGTCGCTCTCAAAGTGATCAGTCTGCAGAACATCGCGACCATTGCCGGTTCAGACCTTCCGTCCGATCAGTACGGCCACACAAACGTCCTGTTACTTGGGCAAGGTGACGCAGGTCATGACGGCATTGATTTGACCGATACAATCATGATTGCCTCGCTGGATCCGGGAGAAACAAAGAGTGCGGCGCTGTTTTCCCTACCCCGCGATCTCTATTTCCTAGAAACCGCAAACATGGGCGAAGGGCGTATTAACAGTTTGTACCGAGATTATAAGATCGTGCTGGAACGCAGTGGAAAGACCACACAAGAAGCATCCCAGCTCGCCATGCGTGAGCTGGCGAATGAAATCGGACTAGCGCTCGGCATGGAGATACACCACATCGTGAAGGTCGACTTCATCGGCTTTGTGCAAGCGGTCGATGCGATAGGCGGTGTGGATATTGTGGTACCGGAAGACCTGATTGATACCGAGTATCCGGGTCCGAATTACACCTACGAGACATTCGCTATTAATGCCGGACCGCAGAACCTGGACGGCGAAACAGCATTAAAATATGCACGCAGCAGACATTCGACCAGCGACTTCGATCGCTCCGCTCGCCAGCAGCAAATTTTGCGAGCGATTGCCGATAAGATGAAAACCGAGGGCACGTTGACCAAGCCGGGACAGATCATGGATCTGCTGAGCATTCTGGAAGAACACGTCGAAACGACGCTGCAGACGCGTGACATGGTCAGCATGGCTGCCCTTGGAAAAGAACTTGATCAGTCCCGCATTATCACGATGCAATTGAATACCGAAAACGGTTTGTACGGTGCATTCTCGGCTCCGGGAGGATTGCTCTACACCCCGCCACGCGATCAATTCAACGGTGCGGCGGTTCTCCTTCCTGTATCAATTCCGGAATTCCCCGTCACCTGGAAGCAGATCCGCCTGCTCGTACAGCTGATGGTGCATGAGCGCACGGCGCACATCGAAAAAACACCGATCAGCGTGCTGAACACCGGTGCAGAGCCCGGTAGTGCCCGCAGACTCGGCGGGGAGCTGATTCGCTTCGGCTTTAACGTTGTTGCCACAGAGAATGCCCCCGACCGTCGTGAGCGTCCTGATACGGTGATTATCGCATCAGGTACCGGGTCAGCGGGAGCGCTACTACATGAACTTCTGGGATATCCTATGGAATCACAACAGATGCCGCAGGTGGGAACACCTGCTACTGGGTCCTCTGAATCTTTTGAATCCTCTGATTCTTCTCCATCCTCCGTCATTACTATCGAACTTGGCGAGGACTTCGTGTACCGTCCATTGCAGGATTCCCTTTCGGATTCCACCCCCTCTCAACCGTGACTCCGCGCGAAATCATCGCCGCTGCATGGGCTATTACCACACGCGAACCATCACTGCGTCGCTGGGCATTCACGTCTTCCTTGCTCGAGACGCTTCTGCGCGTGAAACTTGTCGGCTATCAGCTCTATTTCGCCTATGAGTATTTCCTGCACGGCGAAGGGGCAGGATTTTTCGACGTCGAGATCTGGCTCTACAACGCGCTCCCCTTCTGGTTATTCGCGCTGATCATCGTCCTATTTGTTATTCTCGTTGTTGTTGAGTTCTTCTTTCCACACATCTGCACCGGCGCGATCATCGGTCTGGCTGCAAAGTCATACCGCAAAGAAGAGGTGAAAGGTGGATTGGTTCTCGGTCTGTATAACTTCTTCCCCATCTTCGCGATCCACGAATTCCTGACATTGGGAAGCCTCTCAACAATCGTCACCGTGTGCTCGCTCATTATCCGTTATATTCCGGGATCGCTCGGCACCCTCGCTATCACGATGGTGTGCATCCTCTTTGCGTTCTCGCTCTTACTGCGGTTCTTCTTCAGCTTTGCGGAGGAAGCCGTCGTCACGCAGAAATTGGGAATTTTCGTCGCCATCGGACGGAGCTTTAAGTTGATCGTCAGCCATCTCAGTCACATCGTCTTCTTGCTGCTCCTGCTGTTCGTGATCTCGCTGCGCATCTTGGTAAACGCAGTCGCCGTCATCCTGATTCCGGGCATCATGGTGGGCTTGGGACTATTGCTTGCAACAATTCTGCCCGCGGCAGCCAGCTATACAATTGCAGGTATTGTAGGACTGGGACTGGTTGTTGCGGCCAGCTATCTCTTTGCGTACATCAGCGCATTCAACACCACCGTGTGGACTATTACCTATCTGGAACTCATTAAACACAAAGACCTCGATGTGATTGTTGGCGGGGAAGAGATTTAATCAGAACCCGATTGGGATGAACGGCAACTGCTTCCTGTTGACCGTGTACTTCCGTACACCTAGTATGGTGAACGTTCGTCCCCACGACTCCTATGACTCTCACCCCCCACCAGCGCACGACCCTGAACTTCATCCGGGAATTCCAGCGTAAGCGCGGTTATAGCCCATCACTGAGTGATTTAGCAGTTGCCTTCGGGGTAAAGAGTAAGAACGCCGTCGCCAAAGTGGTGAACGCCTTGGTGAAGAACGGGTACCTACAGAAAGATCCGAAAGGACGCATCAAGATTCTCGAAATTGAAGAGACGGTCAGCAACATTGTCGCTGGTCTTACACTCCCCCTCTTTGGCCCCATCCGTGCAGGCTTTGCCGCAGCGGCAGAAGAGCAGGCAGAAGAGCTGGTGAAGCTTGATGATTATCTCGTCCGTGACCGCAGCAATACGTTCTTACTGCGCGTGAAAGGCGACAGTATGATCAATGCCGGCATCCATGAGGGCGACTTGGTGATTGTCGAGCGCGGTGTCGAGCCACGGGTGAACGACATTGTCGTCGGCGTGTTGGACGGAGAGTTTACCCTCAAGCGTTTGCGTCGCGACAAAGGTAAGTACTACCTACAAGCAGAGAATGATGCGTATCCCGATCTACACGCGATGGATGAGTTGAAGACAGCGGGTGTGGTACGAGGAGTGATGCGAAAATACTGAGACAACTTTTTCAGCGGACTTTTCCCTCTGTTTTTCTATGCTTGCGCATATTGATGCCGATTCTTTCTTCGCGTCTGTTCTCCAGCGCAAACATCCCAAGTTGCGCGGAGCTCCTCTGCTCGCACTGGGCATGGGTGGAAGCTGTGTGATTGCCGCCAGCTACGAGGCAAAGGCCTGTGGCGTAAAGACAGGCATGCCCTTAAAAGAAGCACTCCAGCTCTGTCCTAAGGCCGTACAGATGCCTGCAGACTTTGCCGAGACATCATTGGCATCGCAGCAGATCGAATCGATTATCCAAAGCCACTGTCCGGTCATTGAGCAGTACTCGATTGATGAATGGTTTTTAGATCTCCAAACCTGCGTCGGAGGCATTCCGTTCGATACCCTGCTCTGGGCGAAAGACATTCAGGCTGAGATTCTGACGATGACCGATATCAGCGTGTCGATTGGGATTGCACCTACTCGTATTTTGGCCAAGATGGCCGGTGAAGAGAAAAAGCCAGCAGGAAGTACGGTCATAGAAAAGCATGAAATTGAAGCGTTTCTCGCACGTCGTCCGGTGCAGGCAATTCCTGGCATCGGCCATCGCAGAGGTGCTCATGCAAAAGCCAAGCATTGGGAAACCGCCTGGGATTTTGCGATCGCCGATCAGCCGCTCGTTCAAAAGATGTTCGGGAAGGGCGGACATGAGTTGCAGCAAGAACTACTTGGCGAAAGTGTTTACGGCGTCACATCGGAAAGTGGGCCACAAAAATCGATCTCACGGACACGCAGCTTTAAGCCGACCTCAGACAAGCAGCATGTCTGGGCGCAGGCCATGCAGCACATCAGCTACTGTGTCCTGAAAATGCGGACACAGGAGAGCATGACTCGCGGTATTTCGCTCTGGCTGCGGGATGATCGCTATCGCCACAATGGCCTGCAGATCAAGCTGCCACAGGCGATGGATACCGAGGAAGACATTACGCCCTACGTCCGTAAAGCGTTTGATCGCCTGGTCGGCAAAGGAATCATGACCAAATACACCCAAGTCGGCTTCGCCCTCTGGAACCTGTCGCCCAAAGCCGCAGCACAGTTCTCACTCTTTGAATCCCCTGCTCATGCGATAGAAGACGAGCATCTGCAAAGTTCGATGGACGGTTTGCGGAAGAAGTATGGACGGGAGGTGGTGATACGAGG
>CAZUVN010000055.1:0-6322 GCA_964623835.1 uncultured Candidatus Peribacteria bacterium | reverse complement strand
TGCTGCTCTTGCGGTGATGCTGGCGGGAGCGAGTGCGGGATGGGTGTATCGGAGGAGGAAATAGGGAAAAAGCAGGTATACTCGATGCATGCTCGAACGTTTACAGAAGATTCTATCGGCCCGCGGCATCGCATCTCGGCGAAAGGCAGAGGAATATATCGAGGCCGGACTAGTGAAGGTGAACGGTGTAGTTGCAAAGGTGGGTGATAAGGCGGACCCTGAAAAAGATACGGTCGAAGTTGATGGGAAAGTGCTCGAGGACCGACAAGAAATGCTGTATTACCTGATGAATAAGCCGACAGGAGTGATTACGACCAATGTCGCTCGCTCGGCTGTTTCTCCGCTTAAGAGAACACCGGCGAGCGCAGCTCTGCAGAAAGTGCCGACGGTCCGCGATCTGATTCCCGAAAAGTTCAGAGGATTACTGTATCCCGTTGGTCGTCTCGACAAAGACAGTAGCGGTCTTCTGCTGCTAACGAATGATGGCCCGCTCGCGTTCCGGCTGACCCACCCCAAATTTGAACACGAAAAAGAATACGAAGTGGAGACCCGCGGGAATATTACCGATGATGCGCTCGAGAAAATGTCCGCAGGCCGTATGTCGATTGATGGCGCCCTCATCAAGCCGGTGTATATCAAGCGTATCGGCCCATTCAGATTCCGGATCACACTGACCGAAGGAAAGAACCGTCAGATCCGCCGCATGTGTGAAAAAGTCGGCTTTCCCGTTGTGACACTCAAGCGTGTTCGCATCATGATGATTGAAGATGCAACGTTGAAACCCGGCGCGATGCGGCCTCTGACTGATGAGGAAAAGAAGAATTTGCTGAAGGCGACAGGTTTATAAGATCACCCTTTACCCTGTCGACATTACCCCTTACCCTCAGACTATGAAGATTATTCCCTCCACCTTCGCTGAAGCTACGGTGGACAGGCATTGCGCTGCATTCTTTCTACCACACTCGTTATGAAAATTATTCCTCATGGTGCTGCACAGGAAGTGACCGGCACGTGTCACGAAATTCAGGCGAACGGGTATCGTATCCTTCTCGATTGCGGACTGTTTCAGGGAAAGCGCGATGAATCGTCGGTGAAGAACGCGGAGTTCACCTTTGATCCTGCAAAAGACATCGATGCCGTCGTGTTAAGCCATGCGCACATGGATCACGTCGGTCGCATCCCCGTGCTCTGGAAGAAAGGGTATCGCAACCCCGTCCATTGCACCTACGCAACGAAAGATTTGTCTGCGGTCATGCTGAGCGATGGCGGATACATTCAGGAAAAAGACGAGGAGTTTTTCTGCAAACACCTTGCACAGTCGATGATGGCATGCGAGGGGCCGCTGTATACACAGCAGAATGCGATCGATTGTATGGAGTTGTTCAAGGGGAAAAATTACAACGAGTGGTTTGATGTCGTTCCCGGTATCCGCGCGCAGTTCATTGACGCGGGACACGTGCTTGGCGCGGCAATGGTCGTGCTCGAAATTACGGAAGAGGGGAAGAAGCGTGTGATCGGTTTTTCCGCGGATCTTGGCCGCAATACGCTGCCGATTATCCGTGATCCGGCGAGCATGCCCCCTGTCGAATTGCTGATTTGCGAATCGACTTATGGCAACAGGCGCCATGAGGATCTGCATACGGCACAGGGTCGTTTGAAGGAGATTGTGACGGCAACCGCACATAGAGGCGGAAAGGTTTTGATTCCTGCGTTCTCACTCGAACGTACCCAGCAACTCGTTTACGATCTGCATTTGCTCTGGGATGCCAAAGAATTGCCGGCCATCCCCATCATCATCGATTCGCCGCTCGCATCAAAAGTAACGGACGTTTTCATGAAGCATCCGGAATGTTACGACAAAGAGATGTACGACCAGTTCCTTGCGCGCGCACACAATCCGTTCCAGTTCTCGTTGGTTCGCTATACCGAAGACGTCGAAGAGTCGAAGGACTTGAACGGCAAACCGGGGCCGATGATCATTATGGCCGGATCGGGCATGTGTGAAGCGGGGCGCATCCGTCACCATCTCGCAAATGAAATCGAGAACGAGAAGAACACCGTGCTGGCCGTCGGGTTTATGGCGCAGGACACACTTGGCGCGCGCATTGTCGATCCGCTTATCAAAGACGTGAAAATCTTCGATCGCATGTATCGGAAGAATGCACAGGTCGAGTACATTGATGCGTATTCCGGTCACGCCGACATGGATGATCTCGATAAATTTGTCGGAGCAATAGATGGCCTTAAGCACATCATTCTGGTGCACGGACAGGTAGAACAGATGGAGCCGTTTGCCGATCGCATCAAACTTGCTCACCCCGACATACGCGTCGACATTCCCGAGCGGGAGCAGGTGATGGAAATCCAGTAACCATCACAGATGGAGCCAATAGGCTATACTGCTGTTCGTGCAGACATTTTCTCTTCTGCGATCGGCGCGCATTGTCATTGCTTTCGGGTGGTCTGACTTTATGTTGAAGTACCGCGGTTCGTTTTTGGGATACCTGTGGTCTTTCATCATTCCACTCGTTAAATTCCTCGTGATTCTGCATATTTTCCGTCCGTTCGCCGCCGATATTCAGCTGTATCCCTTATACCTCTTCCTCGGCATCGTGCTGTGGGAACACTTTTCGCTGCTGACCAATGCATGCATTCATCTGCCGCAGGACAAAGCGCTGATTATCAAAAAAGTCGCGTTCCCCCGCATTCTTCTGGTTCTTAGTACGGGGTGGATGCACATGATTATTCTGCTGACCTATCTGTGCATCTTCTTTTTGTGCTGCCTCATTATTGGAGACGGCATACCGCTCAGCGCGCTCTGGTACCTACCCATTCTCATGCTTCAATCAACGCTCATCGCCCTCGGTGTCGGCATGATGTTCGGTTCATTTGCGCTGAAATACCGCGATATTCAACATTTGTGGGGCGTCTTTCTGACAGTTCTTTTTTGGCTTACACCCATCATGTACGCGTTCCGTCCGGGGGCACCCGTTCTGCAAGATATCAAAGCGCTGTTCACGCAGTCGTTCGCACTGTCGCTCTGGAATTTGTTTGACGTCTTCATTCGCTTTCAGCCGCTCAGCATCCTCATTCACGATGCACGTCGTGCGATGCTGTACCCTGCTACCGCAGGCGTTCCATCGATGATGCACATTGTCGCATTTACCGTTCTTTGTGCTGTTATTTTTCTGATTGGTTACTGGATTTTCCAGCGGCGTAGTCCATACTTCATTGAGGAATACTGATGAGTGATGTTCTTCTCTCCGCTGTCGGCATCTCCAAATCTTTCCAAGCGCAGATCATTCCGTCGGTGATGCTGCAGGACCGTATTATCCGTTGGCGTGTGCATAGACAACAATGGACGCGCGATGTTCTTCGTGACGTGTCCTTTGATGTGCGAAGAGGGGAATGGGTCGGTCTCTACGGTCCGAACGGCACTGGAAAGACGACGTTGCTGCGCATTGTGGCGGGATTGATGCCACCCGATGCGGGGACCATTGAGCGTAAGGGGACGATCTCCAGTTTTTTTGATCTTGTCGCGGGGTTTCATCCCGAACGGTCCGCTGCCGAGAACATTTATTTGCATGGGCTTCTGCACGGCCGCAGTCCGACAGATATCCGATCGACCGTCGATCAGATCATCGCGTTTGCCGGTGTTGAGTCGCACCGTGATTTGCCCATGAAGTGCTACAGCACGGGCATGAATTTGCGCGTCGGATTTGCCGCAAGCGCTTTAATGGACAGCGATATCTACCTCTTCGATGAAATTCTCGCCGTCGGTGATGCCGATTTCCAACGCAAGTGCAGACAGCATTTGTTATCGCTTAAAGAACAAAAGAAAACCGTGCTACTGGTGAATCACAGCTTGGAATCTCTGCGGGCGTTCTGCGATCGCATCCTGTATTTGGAAGACGGTACTATCGTCGCCGAGGAAGAGCTTAGAACCACACCTCCGGACTCTGATAATGTCGGCACACGCAATCCCAGTCGATCAACGCTCGGTACCCTGTATTCTGTGTAAGTTCCGCGAAGAAGTTCTCGTCGTAGTTTCCGTGCGGCGGTCCGCTTTGAAACACGTGATTGCGCAACGCTGACGAACGAATCAGCAGACAGCCGAATCCTGTTCCGCCTACCGGCTGCAGTCCGCGTCCTGGCTTCGATAAGACAGGTTTGCCATGCTCATCCCATTCCCAGCAGACCGGTTTGCGGATTGTCCGGTGCCAATACAGACCCGACACGCTGACTACGTCGCGCTCAAGCGAACGCGCCAGTCGTTCAAAGACGTCCGTCGGCGGAATAACATCATCTTCAATAATCAGCGTGAGGGGACTGGTTACCATCCGCGCGAAGGTGTTGTAGATGATGGAACATGCGATGCCGATTTGCTCCTCCACTTCACGGCGAGGTCTATCGGCGATACCTTTTTCACCGACTCGCGTGTTGCGGTAGGTAATGTGCCCGTAATCGGACTTTCCCATCCAATCGCGTACAGTTTTCCCGAATTCCGGATCCTGCGATGTGTCCATAATGACAAGTCGTGTTAGTTCATGGGGATAGGTCTGATCTTCCAAAAAGCGTTGTGTCAGTGGCCACATCCATTTTCGGCCACTCAGACTGATACACAGGGTCATTCTTCCGGTCAGCAGTCCCGCCTGATCGGCATACGCATGGTTTTCGCGCATGCCGTCCAGCATGCTGCCTCCGTGGGTCCGGTAGTAGTACAGCCCGTCACTTCTGACTGCTTTCCATCCTAGTTGGAGAATGCGACGCCACGTTACCCAGTCATTGTGCTGATCCGGTTTTTCCGACCAACCACCCGCTTGGAGCAGCGCGTGTCTGCGGACCATCGATCCCGCGTGGATCGGGTTCCACATTTCGAACTCATCCATGCCTGCTACTTCCGGCGTGTAGTGGTACTGCATAAAACGCCCGAACGATTGGTAGTTGCTGCAGGCAATGCCGGCCTGTGAATGCTTATCGAATGCGGTAAGTCCTGTACGGACGTAATCTGGGTGCAGCAGATCATCTGCATCCAAAAAAACCAGATACGGCGCAGTTGTTGCGTACAGACCGGCGTTACGCGCTTTGCCGACGCTGCGCCACCCCCCGCGGATATACCGCACGCCGTTGGCGGCATACGAACGGGCCACCTCCGGCGTCTCATCTTCCGATGCATCATCGATGACAATGATTTCGGCAACCGGATGTGTCTGCTTCAGAACACTTTCGATCGCCTTGCCCAAGTAACGGGCGTAATTATGGCAGGGGATTACAACAGCTACTTTCATGATTTCTTCCGGCACGACCGGTACGAACGCGGGTTTCCAACGTCCGATCAGACGATGACGGATAAATCGGGTCAAGCCCGGTAGCGGCTCTCCCAATTGGGTCCATATCCGCTTGAGACGCGGGAATGTGTCGATCGGGGTGATAGTATCGTTCATGAGAGGAGGATGAGGATACCACATGATGCCTATGATGCCATTCCCTGCGGATAGGCCGGTTGATGATCGGGAGGTAGAAATCGTTCCGTCGACAGATGATCGACGTGCATATCCCAGACGCACAGAATCTTTCCGTGCTTCGCCAGATTGCGAAACGCGATGATGTCATACCACTCGG
Source organism: uncultured Candidatus Peribacteria bacterium (assembly GCA_964623835.1). GTDB lineage: Bacteria > Patescibacteriota > Gracilibacteria > Peribacterales > Peribacteraceae > JAKQEM01. The sequence goes on along the minus strand of CAZUVN010000055.1, from coordinate 700 downwards.
GCGGTGTCAGATCGACGCGGGTAACAATAGGTTGTCGTCGCAGGTCATACATGCGGAACAGCGAGCAGCCAAACCCCGATCCGCCGACCTCCCCGATGCCGCCGGGCTTTTCGTTGAAATGCTCTATCTTTCCGTCGTCACGCTTTTCCCAGATGATGAAATATCCTTGTATGGGGCAGCGGTATGGTGCGACAACTGCCACCGTGTGCTCATCCATCGCTCGTAGCATGGTTCGCAGAGTCGCCGGTTCCGGCACAATGTCGTCTTCGAGTGTTAGGGCCAGCGTTGTTGTACAGGTAGAGAGCAATACGTTATATGCACGGACAACCGCCATCTCGTACAAGTAGGCCGACCGCCTGTCGCGCATTCTCCCGCGTACGAGCTGATTGAATGACGTCTGCCAGAAATCTGGCAACGGGTCATGCGTGTAGGTGACCGATGCGAAAGGGAGGTCGCCGATAGACCTGCGCAGCAGGGCATCAAACGCGGGGTCGCTGCTGTTGTTGTACCAGTGCAGATGCACGGTTGATCGATCGCATTCGAGGTTTTTCAGGCCTGCAAGATAGCGCTCAAATACCTCCGTGCGTCCGCAGAACGGCGTAAAAATCGTGATATCACGCCTCGCTACATTCGCACTGTTAAAGTAATCGGCAGGGAGGCGGTGGACCCTGCTGTCGGAGTGAACGTTGTAGAGAACGGT
>CAZUVN010000054.1:0-6497 GCA_964623835.1 uncultured Candidatus Peribacteria bacterium | reverse complement strand
GGATCACAACGTTGCTTTTCTTCTTACAGGTGAATCACCTGTACTGGCTTGCGACACATGTCATTGCCGACCGTCTGCTGGGTTATAGCTTCTTCAGTCCGGGTCCGTTTTGGCAGTACCTGATTATCATCGTCGATTACACCGAAATCCCCGCGCTTATTTCGACATCCGTACTATACATCTACGAATTGCAGAAGAAGTTCAGCTGGAAGGCGGTTGCGTTTCTGGTGATGTTGAACTCGCAGTGGCTGCATCTGTTCTGGATTACCGACGAATTTGTCATTAACCAGTTTGCCGGACGCGCCGATACGATTCTTCCCGTTTGGCTCGCATGGGTCGCGATCCTCATCGACTACCTGGAATTGCCGGTGATCATCGATACGTTCATCAAGAGCGGACGCGCACTGAAAAAAGGCGGCATGAAGGCAGCGATGGAGGAGATTAAAGAGAGGGATTAGCTTCCAAGCTTCTCAGCTAGTTAGCTTCTATTCGGAATCTTTTTTGAATGTGCGAAACGATATCCTTTGCGGAATCATTCTCACATTTCAGAAACTTCCTTGTAGAAGCTATGCAGCTAACAAGCTAACTAGCTAACAAGCTAACTGATCCAAATTCCCACATACGTCACCGCCGTTCCAAAGACGATGCCGGCAATCACTTCTTTCAGCGAGTGGCCGATCTGTACGCGGAAGTGCATTTTTTTCTGCAACTTGTTCAGTGCTTCCGCCTGAAGCCCCACTTCATGGCGCAACGTGATCGCGTCGTACCAGACGACGGCGGCGAAGACGAACGCGATGGCGAATTCAACCGTATGAATACCCATCTTCCGTTCAACAATAATCAACAGTGACGTGACGAATGCGCTGTGCGTGCTGGGCAGCCCGCCGGTACGAAAAAGTCCGTCACGCCATTCTCCTGTGCGCAGATGTTCGACAGCGGCTTTCGTCAGTTCGCTCAGAACCATGACGACCACCGGAATCAGAAACGGATACTGACGGAGAATGCTCATGAGCAGATATTAGCAGCGGTCAAAGCGGATGCGGACAATGGATGACTTGCGGCTCTTCGATGTTTTGTTCTTATCGAAGCAAGTGACGTCCAGTTCCGTCGAATCGGTGGTAACGGCAGCCAGCTCCCCCACGATGCGTGCAGCCTCCTCCGCCGTGATGTAGCACTCGCCTGACATTGCGCCCAATGCCATGCGTCCAAGGACGTACAATTCGCCGTAGGACACGCGGACAATTTGTGCCATGCGGCTGAGGTTGAGAGCGGGGGATGGCAGCATGATGCGCCATGCGGTGCCGTTGACCATCAAGCGGGTTTCTTCTTCATCGTCGACGTCGATGACATCGAATGAAACCGTTATGCCATTCGTCTTCAGAACCTGTCCTGACTTACGAAGGTCTACATCTTCGAGTGATTCGTCGTCGATCCATGTTTGGTTACTTGGCTGCTTTGCTTCTTCGACTATCGGCTCGTCATGCAGAACTAGCGGCTCTGGTTCAATCAATTCCGGCTCTTTTTGAATCTGTGTATGTGCCTTCACCGGCTCCGGTTTGTGCTCGAACTCGATGGTTAATTCATCGTCCTTTTTACCTGTTGGTTTGACGATTTTTTTCGGCTTCGATGTCTTTGTTGCAGGTTTCTTTGCGGGTTCCTTCTTCTCCTTTTTTACAGCTGTTTTCTTTATCTTTTTCTCCTGTATCTCCGTTGCATATTCCAGTGTGATTTCTTCAACTTTCAATGGCATGGCTGGAACAATAGCCGGAGCCTCTTTTTTCTCACTTACCTGTGTCTTCTGCTTCTTCTCTGTCTTCATCACGTAGAGCAGATATGCGAGATCCAGTGCGCCGATTGCCCGTAGAAATTTGACTGCTGCCGTCTTCTGCGGATAGGTCTGTTCGACCCAGTCGGGGAAGGGAAGAGGTTGGGCCGATGTCGACTTGGTATGTTTCATCTTAGGAAGGAAGTTTTGGTGTGTAGGTCTCAACAAATTCGGATACTGCTTTTCCTCCGGCAGCTGCCTTTTCAAATGTGTCATTCACAAATGCTTCTCCATTGCCGTAGATGGTTGCAACACCGCTGGCAAGCTGCAGACCTAGGCTTCCGTAGGTGTAGAGCTGCATTGCTCGCTGACCGTTGCGGACAAAGTTTTGAACGCGACGTGCCTTCTTTTGGAAGTTGCTGATCTTGAGCATATCGTTCAATGCTTCGGCGCTGTTTTTTGCTTTATCTGCAGCATTCAATGCCTTGCCTGCAGTCCCCGCAGCTTCCATTGCTTTGATAGTGTCTTTTGAGGCGTCGGCGACGTTTACGCCCTGTTTTGCAAGTCTGACGATCTTCGTAGCTTTGCGTGCCGCAAGTGCGCCGCGCACTGCACGGAACCCGACGATGCTTAATCCACCTGTGAAGAAGCCTGCAACAATTGAGGCAGTACCAAGTGTTCCCATGGCTCCTGCTGTCACGCGTCCCCACGTATCCAGTTCGCGACCATTGAGGTCTTTACCGGTGAAGGCTGCTTTAAAGTCGAGTGCTTCACCGACTCCAGGAATGAATCCACCTACAGCTTCGCCGACGTCATATGCAAGAGCTTTCCGCGCCGCTTCTCCTTCTTTACCGCTACGCATGCCTGCTGCACCTTCAAGAGCCAATGGCAAAAATGAATAACAACTGACTGCACCGACAATCCATTTGCCGCCGGTCGAGCGCATGATTTTTACGCCAGTGGCTTCGGTAGCTTTTACGCTTCGATCCAGTCCACGTTCGACGATGCCTCTACCGCCGGTTGTATTATCCAGCTTGTATTTGAGATGTTCACCCAGTAGATCGGAGCTTGCCTTTGCATTAAGCAAGTCAGCCTGTTGATGTGCAAGGTTCACCTTCTTTTCATTAATCCTGCCTTCGTATGTCGCAATATCTTCCTGCATTTTTTGCACAGCTTTTTGTTTAATTTCCTCTTTCCCCTTCATGGCAGGATCATTGAGTTTTCGTTCTGCCTCGATCGCATCATTGTGGATCTCATTCTTTGTTTTATTAAAACTCTCAACCTCGTTCGCATAGAGTTTTGCCATTTCGGTTTCAACGTGCTTCAAGCGCTCGTCCAGTTCAGCGTTTGTTGCCTGCTTTATTTCCAGCGGCTTTGCCTTCTGCAGTTCCGGATCTGCCTTAATGGCCAAGTCCATGATCTGTTCCAACTCACGTGATTCTTTCGTTTTCATACCGGGACGTACGCCATTTGCGAGCAATTCTTTACCCCGCTTTGCAGAAAGAAAGAGTGTTGCGTCTGCTTCGCGGGCATGTGTATCGGCAAGCTTCTTCTGCCGCATGATTGCGTCGAATCGGTCTTCTACCAAGAAGAGCGAATACGCTTTCTTCATCAGTGCCGTACCGCCATCGGCACGTACGCCCGCTTGCCATGCAATAATAAACGGAGGACGCAGTGTTTTCTGTCCTCCAAAGAGCTTGTTTTCGAGTGTCACAACGCCGGTCTCTTCGTCATACTTGCCACCAAAGGCAAACGCGAGACCTCGTGTCAGACCGCGCAATGATTGGTCCTTTGCCCAGTTTGCACCTTGACCGATTTTCTCAGCAATATCGTTTGTGGCTTCCATCATGCTCTTACCGGTTTCGCCAGCATATGCACCAACCGCTTCTTCGATCGTTTCGCGGTTATCCATCATGTAGCTATACGCTTCGGTTCCTACTTTTATACCCAATGCAGCAATCATCGTCGCAAGAATCGGATGCTCCCTCGCGCCTTCAATTGCCGTTCGCAGGTATCCTTTATTCTTGATACTTTCCCGCAGGTTTTTAAAATTCTTGAATCCGAGCCACGCGAGAACGCTGATGGTCGCCATGCCGACTACCGCCCATACGCCACCTTTATCGACCATCTGCTTCAGGAAGTGTGATTCGGCCTTCTTTTCCATTTCCGATGCCTCACGAGGATTCTTGATTGTCGTGCGGAGACGCTCCCAGCGTGCACGGACATCGTCAGCGACTTTTAGCTCCTCCATGCGCTGCTCAATAGCTTCCTGTGTCTCTTGCTCCTTTACCTCTTCGGCGACTTCGCCGTTCGCTTCCACATCCTTCATCAACTGATCCAGCTCGGCATCGGTAAACGTGAGGACACGTTCGCGCAGCGCGAGCGGAGATTCCTCCATCGCTTCTGCAGGAGAAGAGGAGGGTTTCTGCGATTGTTTGTTTGCAGGTGGCATAACGATTATTCAGTATCGGAAAGAATTTTTTTGTAACGTTTTTCTGCCTCTTTCAGCTTTTCGAAGAACGTTCGAAGCTGCCTCTCACTGGTCTCATTTAGGTTGATCCTTTCACTTGCACCAAGAAGTACGTGATTCTCAATTTTCATGTTGGCGAGTTGCTTGTATATAAGCTCAGGATTAGCACTCAGATTGAAATCCAACAGGATGTTCGGATCGCGCCAGCCGGATGTTCCGTCTTCGTACTGCAACTTGTTGCCATCAAGTTCGAACGGCAGGAAGGGGAGTGCTTTTTGGCTGGATAGTGCATACTGAACCGACCGGTTCAGCGTCCACAGGACATTCGTGACACCTCTGGCGGTATTCAGGTTGGCTGCACCCATGTCTTTTGCACGATCCAACGTGCGTGACGGCCGTCCTCTCTCGGGAGCCGTTACAAGAGGCACACCGGCATCCATCAGCGATTCGGCGATCATTGTGATGTACACAGCCTTTCGTTGGTTCTGTTTTTCCGGAGACTTTTCCTTGCCGTTTGGCAGTCTATTATTGGGATTTGCAGGCTGCTCGGGCTTGTCAGTATCCTCTTCTTCATCGGGGGTATCGGGTTGTTCGTTTCCGGTTAACAGATCTTTGATGCTGTACTTCTTCTTGTCTTGCGGGAGGTTATCCGCACGCTTTTTGCAGAAATCAATAAACGAGAGTTTGTCTTGCGGGGTGCGCGTATCCTTCTTTTCCTCTTCGGTTTTGTCTTCCTCTTTCTTTTCGGGGAAGCGTCTCTTTAGCTCCTGTTCATAGGCCTTTTCGAGCTTTTTCAAAGACTCTGTATCCGTCGCATCGCGCACGACCTCGGCACCGGCCGGAATGTTCTCGGCGATGATGCTGCGGACTTCTGCCGGGCGCGTGAAACGGTTCAGAAAGAGCACTGCACTCTCAAATCCGAGCATGCTCGCGAGCATCTTGAGTCCGTTTAACGCACCCAGACTCAGTTTTGATGCCCAGTCGTTGATCTTTTCCATGATATTCGCAACCCCCTGACTTATTTTTTCCGCCATCTCACCAAGGCGGTCCGTGAAAGTTTTTGGCGTCTGCTTCTCGCGGATTTTTTGGGCGATCACGTTTTTGAGACGCAGGGTTTCATCTGTAAATTCCTGCGCTCCGGGAACATTTTCAGTCTCGGCAAATGTCGACAATTCATCTTCCGCCTCTGCAATCTCCAGTGCCAACGCGTTGAGTGTTTCCGTATCTGCCTGATCGGCAGCTCGTTCGGCATCCTGCAGCTTTGTCCGATCCATCGCGCGCTTGATCTCATCTACCTTCTCTTCGGTATACGCGTTTCCGGCGTAATTCGCTTCGATCTCCGTCTTCAGATGAGACAGGTGATCTTTTGCGTCGGTGATCCGTTGATTCGGATTCTCATTCGGAGCCATACGGAGTTTGGTATTGGTATATCGTCTTATTGTAGCATTTCTGGCTTATTTTCGCAATACGGCCATTTTTTGGGTGTTGTGGTATACTCCCTTTCGTTTCTTTCCCCCCTCTTCCCATGAACGTTGAACACTTCGAAAAAGGGGTCCGGTATACCGATAAAGAGCTGATCCAGGTTGCCAAAAAACTTGGAAAATTGGCTACATATTGCGGAAAATTGAAAGATGAGGCGTCGGTTATCCGCGTGGAGGCGGAGCGACGGCCGACCAAGAAGGCCGCCGATGAGGTGCATGTAATGATGACGGTCGAACTGCCGGGCAACACCCTGCGCAGCGAATCGCGCAAAAAGGCGATTTTAGAGGCTTTTGATCGTGCCGTTGAAAAGCTCGAGCCGCAACTCCTGAAATACAAGGAGCTCCATACGGCCAAAGGACGCGCGCGCAGGGATCAAATGCGCTCTCGCGCCAGTCGTTCCGTTTCCGCCTGATTTCTCATGCACATTTCCCGTCTTTTTGCTGCGTTTCTCGCGGCAGTGTGGCTTATAACCCCGTTTACCGTTGGTGCTCAAACAGGCACTGCCCTTGAAGTTCCCGTTGAAGATCCGCCTGTTCAGGCCGTTATTTCCGGTCCAATAGACGTTGCAGTCGGTCGCACGTTGGTGCTGGATGCCGCTCTGACACGCTCCACTGCCCGCACCTTGTCCTATCGATGGTTCGTGGCAGGACGAGCGCAGCCCATCAGTAACACGGTTGAAGCGGTCTACACGCCCGATCAGCCTGGAACGTTAATTTTCCGCTTGGTCGTGCGGATTGAAGAGGGGCCCGATGCGGGGTTCGAGAGTACTGTTGTTCATAC
>CAZUVN010000053.1:0-6809 GCA_964623835.1 uncultured Candidatus Peribacteria bacterium | reverse complement strand
CAGTAAGACCGTTCCAGTCGCGCCCATCATCGGTTGGTGTCTGCAATTCCGTTTCCGCATCTGCCTTTATCTGGTCGGGTGTCATCTGCGGCTGTTGCCGAGGACGACCGCGTTGCCGCGGCTGACGCTGGGGACGATTTTGCTGAGGAGGCAACTGCCCCAGTACCAACGGCGCAAAGCCTTCCGGATTCGGCATCATGATGCCGCCTGGACCACGGATAAACGCCGGCTGATTCGGATTGTTGGATACCTGTGATTGATCGGTCTCCTGGTCTGCGAGTTGTGGCGCTGCTTGCGGCGCAGCTTCACGTTCGTTCGGAATAAATTGCCCCTTGTTATTGACCTTACTGCGGAACAAATCCGCATTGAAATATTTTTTATCGAACTGTGCCTGGGTCAATGTCGGCAAGCTTCCGTAGGCCTTCTCGCGGGTAAATTTTTCGCGATTAAAATCACTGAGATTGCTGAACAGCAATCGACCCTGAGAATCATTCTTGCGCATACGTGCCTGCGTTGAACCCGGTGCGCGGTTGGAAATTCTATCCTGAAAATCAAGCCAGTCACCAAGCTGCTTCTCTTCTGTCACATCGGATTTGACCAACTGTGATTCGCGGGCGAACTGAGGCTCATCGGTGATCTGTGCATAGCGGTCGCGGAAAACCGACTCAAGCGCAGTCCCCTGCCAAATTCCGTATCCAATTTTTACCTGATCACGCTCGCGGCTCGCAGCGGATGATTCTGCTTCACGGAAAGATTCCTGTACATCCGGCGATTGTTTTGCCTGCCACGTGTCCGATGCGGCACGGCGCTCTTGTAATGTGTGCAGACGATCAAGCGCATTCTGCGCGAACGTCTTCAAGCTATCAGGGAGCGGATAGCGAGGATCTTCATTCTGCAACGCAGTCAGAATTTTCTGCTCATACTCATTCTCCTGCGTTTCGATCTTCTGTTTTTCGCGTTCCTTGAATTCGCGCTTGCCAATCACTTGCTCCGGCGTGCTGTTCTGCGCCTCTTCGAGCTGTAGCAATCTATTCATAAAATCGCGCTCCTTCAGTGAATCATCGCCTGTTTTCCATTCGGACTGATGTGCTTCTATCACCGATCGTTCTGCGGCAATAGCGGTATCCAGAACCTGCTTCGCCTCGGGACCGGGGCGCTCTTTGTAGATGCGATACGCTCTGTCCGTGGCAGCTTTGTGCGGTGCATACTGATCGGCAAACTCGGCGCTGACACCGACTGTGTTGAGCTGATCCTTACTTTTATCGACATTTCGAAGGTTACCGACGGGCGTCGGCGTCTCGACAGTCGTTGCCTGCGGATCAACGTTACGCAGTTCTGCATTCGTCTTATTAACCACAGATTGCTCGCGCGCAGATTCCGCATCAGACTTTTTCAGCTGCTCCTTCCCGCGTTCATTCGCATCCTTTTCCAACGTCTCCGGCGAGATCATCGGTTTCGGCATCTCCTTCCTCTCAAATTTCGGTGCATCGTCTTCGTGCGGCTGTTCTGCGTTGCGGAAAATAAGACGTCGCTCAGCAGCAGACATACGGATGTGCCGATACAGGAAATGTTTGATCATCATATGTCAGAGTTAAGAGACGATTCGATTGATGCCATTGTGTTTTGCTCTTCTGCATCAGCCTTCTCTTCGATGAATGTCATTGCATGTCGTTTGTACGTTCGCAGTTCTTCATTCCACTGATCCTGATACGCTGCAAACCGACGATCAAACTCATCGAATGCAGCCTGATACCGCTCTGCACGCGCCGCGCGTTGCTCCGGACTTTCGGCAGCAAAGAGATCGGGCGAGAACGGAAGTTTTGCGGATACAAGTTCGGGCTCGATTTGCCCCATGATTGAGTCATAGAGCTCCGCCCCACTGAGCACAGCAGGGGGAAACGGCGGGTCGATGTGGGTGTTTGTCTGATCAGCCATAAATCTCTCTATTATAGCAAAAACAAGCCTAATTTGCAATTATAAAGCATTTTTCGGCATTGAGACGATTGCTATTCCGCTGCCTCCTTCAACTGATAAATGCCGTCTTTCAGCAATGTTGCGCCACTTTGTACTTTTTCCCATCTATCCTGAATATCGTCAACTGTATCCTGGACAGAATTAATGGCTCCACTCGCCGTTTCAACTAATTCGTTCAAACGAGCCTGCGGTGCGCATGAGCTTAGAAGAAGCGCAATACAGAGATAACGCTTACGCATCAGTCCTGAGTTTTCTCCTCGATAAACAAGCTACTGAACGAACCACCTGCACTCTGCAGCACATCACGCAAAACAGCCAATTCGCTGTCTTTTTCGCACAGCGTAGATGACGCATTCATCACCGTGTCTTTTTCGGGCGAAGGAGTAACTGCCATGCTCTTGAGCCCCTGCAGTGACGCATGGAGCACAATATACGCATCGCAACAGTCACACTTGAGCTGGAGCAGTACAAAATCGTCACCGGTGAGGCGGACACTAGGAAATTCGACGGGAACTTTCTCGCCACATTGGGGGCAACGCATCTGCTGTCGAATGCGCTGAATGATCTGGTGGAGGGTGTGTGGGTCGAACTCCATGGACATCGATAGTATAGCAAAAACCGCAAAAGGTAACAAAGAATTATGACTTTTTGAACCCCTTTTTCTCTAGACAAATGGGTATTCCGGTTCGGAGAAAATAAATGTCAAGTTGGCCTACATACCGGAATCGGCATGCGGGAAACGGTGCGGAATGCGGTATGATATCCCACCTATGTCCTCGCTGCATCTGCGCATTGCCGGCCTGACACTCATTCTCCTGGTGCTCTGGGGTGCAACGGTGTTGCGGACGGCTCCCGAAAATAGGCCGGCGTCGCAAGTGGAGATGGCAATCGAGCATCAATCCCCTGCCGCATTAACCCTGACGCGGACTACGGATGGAACGGGCATGACCGATATCCGCAATGATGGGTCGGAGGTCTTGTACGTCAGCATTCCCGAAGAATGGCTGCGCGATGAGGTCCGTGGCGCAGCGCTTTCGGCGGTCGTATCAACCGATGCGAGTTTAGGATTTACACGCTGGACAATTCCTGCGGGTGCAACCGTGAGTTTCCGCGTGCCATTGTCGTGGAATGCATTGAAAATCCGCAATATTTCCGATGAAGCAATGAGGCTCGCAATCACCACTATCGACCTTCATGCACAAACGACCGAGACAGAGAGTTATTTGATCGATGAATCGATCGATGTCGATTTCCGATAACATCGTTCTATGGAACTGATCGCGCTTCCAACACCGTTAATCCGAGCAGGTGACGATGTTGCTGCACTACTCAATAAAACTGGCGTTCTTCAGGACGGCGATATTCTCGTTATCTCGTCTAAGGTCCTAGCGACAGCAGAAGGAGCAGCAGTCTGCTTTGCTGATCTGCACATCAGCAATGAGGCATATACATGGAGCGAAAAAACAAAGAGGGATGTCGGGTTTATGCAGGCGGTGATGAACGAAACGACAAGATTAAACGGCACAATTATTGGACATTGTCCCGGTGCGCTTCTTACGGAACTTCGGCCTACAGGATTAGACGTCGGAACAATCGTCGCACCGAATGCGGGGATGGATCAGTCGAATATTGATGATGGGTGGGCCGTCGGGTGGCCGACGGATCCAGTAACATCGGTAAAACTGCTCCGCGAAGGGCTGAATCAAAATTGTGCAGTGATTATCGGCGACTCTTGCTGCCATATTCGACGCCTTGGCGTATCGGCATTTGCACTGACGGTCGCCGGGATTGATCCAATTAAGAGTGAAATTGGATCAGTGGATTTATTTGGACGCGAACTACATGTGACATCCGAAGCACTAGCCGACCAATTAGCAACTGCCGCAAACATGCTGATGGGCAATGCCGCTCAATCAACCCCGACGGCAATCGTGCGCAATCACGAAATCCCCTTTTCCCCGTATGTTGGCTGGGTACATGGCATAGAGCCGGAGGAAGATTTGTTCCGCAGTATCCTGTAAACTGTCCGCTCATGCCCGTCCCCTCTCATCAACTCCGATGCACAAAGAACGAACGCATCGCGAATGGCGTCTATGAATTCCGCTTTGCAAAGCCGGCGGAATTTTCATTCAAAGCAGGACAGTTTGTTCTGTTTGATGTTCCGCTGATTGACGATTCTACAAACATTCAAACCCGTGCGCTGTCGATAGGATCAGCACCGCACGAGGATGAATTGATCTTTGTGAATAAACAGAAAGAGGGTGGACGCGCGAGTATGTGGATTCAACAAGTCTTGAAGCCTGAGATGGAGGTGCGAACGCAGGGACCATTCGGAAACTTCGTGATGGATGAAACGTCGGACAAGCCACTGTTGTTCATTGCGACGAGTACCGGTGTTGCCCCATTCAGGTCACAGATTCTGAATATGCTCCAAAAGGGCAGTACCAGAAAAATGGATTTGATCTTCGGCGTGCGACATGAAGAAGATCTGTTTTGGAAAGATGAGTTACGAGAGATTGCTCAGCAGTATCCAAATTTCTTTGTGCACATAGCATTAAGCGGTGGCAGTGACGCATGGGACGGCCATCGCGGCCGTGTGCAAACATTGGTGCATCTGGTTGCGCCAGATATTGCGAACCGTTCGGTCTATGTTTGTGGAAGTCCAGATATGACAAAAGAGGTGAAGCAGTTGTGCCTTGAGCAATGGCATGTGGAGAAGAAGGATCTTCATGTGGAGGGGTATATTTGAGGATGAAGAGGATGAAGAGGAGGGACGATGCTGGAATCAAACGAATCAAGGGAAGCAAAAGAATCAGAAGAGAGAAGATCGTAACTTGGAAATAAGATATCCTGTTCGTTGAATTTTATTATCGATATCAGCAAAAGTTGCATCATCGATATAGTGCAGATCTTTCGATAATAAAAATTGATAATGCAGCTCTTCTAACGAAGCTATCGCAATGTCGAAAAAATGCGCTTTATCTTTCGACGTGCGGCGACCGTTTCCTTCTGCAATATTTGTCGCAATACTGCCACTAGATGATCTCATTTGTGCAATTAAACCAAAGCGTTCACGATCAGGAAATTCTGCAGTTAGTTTGTAGGTTAAAAGGCAAACAGCGTGAGCTTCCTGCCAGGCGAAAAGCCGTTGATATGGTCGTAATCTCATGTAACCACTGTAAACAGAAGGAAAGCAGGTTTCCTCTGCTTCCTTTGTTTCTTTTGCATCCTCCGCTTCTTTTTGGCTCCCCTAAGCCCTCATTTCCGTTCCATTACACTCAAGAACTGATCGAAGAGATAGTCTGCATCCTCTGGTCCGGGAGTTGCTTCTGGGTGGAACTGCACTGAGAAGAATTTTCCCGATTCGTGACGAATGCCTTCGACTGTTCCGTCATTCGCATTGCGGAACCACACATCCCATCCGGGCGGCAGTTTTTCATCGACTGCATAACCGTGATTTTGTGACGTAATCAGACATCGCTGTTTTCCCGGCTCGCAGACCGTTCCATCACTGCAGATCACTTCGACGCACGGCTGGTTCATCCCACGGTGACCATAGGGCAACTTGAAGGTGTCACCGCCGATGGCAAGCGCGAGGAGCTGATTACCAAGACAGATTCCGAATGTCGGAATGTTGTTCTCTATCGCACGTTTGATCTGCACAATTGTCTTGTCGCACATTTTCGGATCGCCAGGTCCATTGCTGATAAAGACACCGTCTATCTTTCCTTGGTGGGATGCTAGATCGTAGTCCCACGGCACTCGGACAACGGTCACTCCCCTCTTCAAAAAACTGCGGATGATATTGCGCTTCATGCCACAGTCATAAGCGATGACCGTAAGGTTCGTCTCTTTATTTTCTGTTGGCTCGTATGTCACCGGCTTATCGATAGATACTTCCGCAACAAGGTTGCGCACGTTCGGATCGTCAAAACTAGAAAGGGGCAGGTGAAAATTTTTCACCGCTTCATCATCCTGAATAATTTTACCAAGCATCACGCCTTTTTCACGAAGCTTCTTCGTCAGCATGCGTGTGTCGATGCCGGTAATCCCGGGAACATTATGTTCGACCATCCACTGCTGCAGACTTTTTTCGGCAGCTTGATGACTGAACGTCTCGCTCACCTGCAGTACAACAAGTCCGCTCACTTGGACCTTCTCGCTCTCCAGTAACTTCGAAAATCCCCATTCATTGAGCTCTTCCGACGGCACGCCGTAGTTTCCAATGAGGGGATAGGTTGTAACCAAAATCTGACCCTTAAAACTGGGGTCCGTCATACTCTCCGGATACCCGACCATGGCGGTCGAAAAGACGACTTCGCCGTCCGAATCGACATTGGCGCCAAAGGATTGGCCAGTAAAGGTGGTTCCGTCCGAAAGAATGAGGGTTGCCATAGAAAAACAGGCCGATCAGCCGTTTAAGGCCGAATTCGGGGCAGAAAGTGGTAAAACCGTTCGCATGTCCGCGAGAGGATACAGGAGGTTTTGAGGGATAGCGAGGATATTGACAAAATTATGTAAAGTTATACTATATACTAGTTTCGGTGGTCCTTTCACAGCACAGATTGCCATCTGTTTGGATGGCTCCCCGTAACCGTATCCTGAAGACGCTTGTTGCGTTTTTCACCTGTAAAGACGTCTGTCTTCAGGATCCCGGTGACGGGATGGATGAAACTCTAAACAGGCACGTGTGTGCCTGAAGCATATGTACGGAACCCCTAGTCTCGAAGGAACATGACCATGGCTACGAAAACGACCGACACTCCCAACGTTGCGAAGAAGTATCAGGATCTGTCCATCGACACGCAGTTGTTCATCGAGCGCTACGGCGCTCC
>CAZUVN010000052.1:0-7075 GCA_964623835.1 uncultured Candidatus Peribacteria bacterium | reverse complement strand
GACGATCCATAGAGAAAGCATAGTCGAAATCGCGAGGGGAATCTGAATATTCATCGTATTTTTGTGGTCGGGATGAGAGGACTTGAACCTCCGGCCTCGTCGTCCCGAACGACGCGCTCTAGCCAACTGAGCTACATCCCGATGATCTTATGATACCACTTGCATGGGAGAGCGCGTACGGCGCGCTTTTCTGATTGCTCGGATCCGCTAGCGGATCCTCGACCCAACTGAGCTACATCCCGATGATCTTATGATACCACTTGCATGGGAGAGCGCGTACGGCGCGCTCCAACTGAGCGGAATTTATCCTGAGCTTGTCGAAGGATCCCGATGCACTTCCGTGCGCGCGATACTGTAGCATGCGTCATTCCCATTACCAGAGAGCGAATTTTCCCAATCCGCCCCTTAGGAGCATATAGTTATATTAAGAAATATATTTATATGATGGGCAATACGCTGAAATTGAAAAAAGTAACAATTATGAGCACATTTTTTATACAATAATGATCTAACCCAATTTCTCTATTCCCTCACAATCTATAGCCAAAACGCACATGAGGAGCATCAGTAGTATTACGAATGTTCACGAAAATGAGTCAATAGTTGCTGGACAACAAAGCCCGCCTCCGTACACTCCCCTGCGTCCCTCCGGGGACATACTATGAATAACGTGAAGCAACCCACTCAGAAAGCTTCACTGCAGCTGGTGTTTATGCACGCAGCGTTCATCACCTTCCTCTCTCTGAGCATGGTGATGAGTCTCCCCACTCTACGGTAAGCGTAGACGGACGAGAGCAGTGAATCTTACCGCCGCTCGAAAGAGCACCGCCGTCATCCTAGGAACAGGAATCAGGACAGGAGACGGGCGGATTTTTTGGCGTAAAAACAGGTTCTTGACACCCCTATCGCCGGGTTTGCTTCAGAATACCAGTCGCGACTGCTTGAGAGGGCTCCGGATCGCCGTCATCAGCCTCCTTTGTAATGATGACAATCGTAAAATTACGCAGGTTCTCCGGCGTCTCCGTGCGCAGCTGATGGCGAACGTCATTGAAGGGGTTTGTGAGGTGTCCCAGGCTGATTCTCGCCCCTGTGGATGATTCGACCCATCCTTCGTAGAAGAACCCTGCAGCCGGTACCTCAACATTCAGCTGCATGCCAATAACCGTGCTTTTATCCTGCATGTAGTGGGCAGTGGCAACGCCGTTCGCGTTGATGCCGCCGGTCCCTGCTAGGGCGCCATATGCCATTAGAACCTCGCGTCCGTGCTCACCCAAGCCCTGCTGCCCCTGTGGCATCATCATGGGAATGCTCTGTGTTCCGGTCGTTGTTTCCACCTGTACGGCTCGGCCACACCCCGAAAGTGCAAGAAGGCAAAGGAGAAGAATGCTACGGCTGAACATAGTGATGGTGGAATTTACCAAAGAGTTCCCGGAGGACGGGAAGCATAGGCTGCGCGTTCTTTTTGCGCATTGTTTTGGGCGTCGCGGGCTATCTTTAGATACCGCTCGCTATCCGATGGGAACAGGCGTCCGAGGATTCGGGCTATTTGCTGAAGCTCTTCGACGTTATCGGATAATGCGATGAAGTGGGTGTTTTCCTCTACTGCCTCGGCGTAGTCGACAAACAGCTCATCGAACTCCGTCTTACGTGCGCGGTAGGCTGCTGTTGGGTTCTGTGCAGATGTCTGAAGTAGCAGTCGCAGAATGCCTGCGTCGGTATAGCGCCCTCCTTCATACGCTTGTTCCAAAGCACTCATGGCATCGGCAGTTCTATTGAGTGAAAGAAGGATGGATCCGCGGATCTTCCACGCACGAGTGTCGTGTGGATTAATCGTCTGGTATCGATCAAGAGAGGCAAGCGCCCCTTCTAGGTCGCCGGATTGTTCTTTGATCTGTGCTTCACTCAGCAGCAGGTCGCGGCTAAACAATTCTGCATGTGACAGTCTGTACCAATACAGGGCTCGTTCAGCATCGCCTGTGCCCACAGCACGACGACCCAGTGATGATGTCACAAGAAAGAGTCCTTCCCACACGGCAACAAACAGAATCAATGAAGCAAGAACTGCTGCAGCATCGTTGAGTCTCCTACGACGCTTCCACCGACCAAACGATGCGGTCTGCAGCCCGGTACTGCTTTGAAGAGGGACGAGGAATCCTAGCAGGCCGAAGAAAGGAAGGCCGACTCCGGTGAATTGGAGATTGTAGTCGATCATGGTGTGGGCAAGGACGCCGGCAACACCAAGAAACGATCCCAGCTTCAGCGTATCTGTCGGGGTGCGCACAAGAGACAGTGCCGCGAATCCCAAAATGGAAAGAATGAACACTGAAAAAAGTAGCGCGGCAGGAAGTCCCCGCTCCGCCGACATCTTAAGGAAGGCATTATGCGGGTGGTCGGATGTTGCAAGAACCGAAGACATTGTCGCAGGCTGTACGAAACGGAAGCTATACGGACCCCAACCGAGAATCGGGCGCTGGATAGTCATTGACCATGCTGCATCCCAGAATTGAGCACGTTCATCGACCGACGAACGGCCTTCCGATGCGGTAAATGTTGCTTTGCGCGTAAACGATTCGACGTCGTATCGCTGGGAACGCAGAGCATTAAGAGAGAAAATGCACACGATTGCCACTAGCCCTGCGGCCACGAACGGCATTGCAGATCGAATGCTGATCGACTGTTTTATCGAACGACGATGGACTACCAGAAGAAGTCCGAGCAGTGCGATTTCTCCTCCGAGTGCAATCATGCCGCCTCGCGAGAAACTTAGTATCATTGCAGCCAATTGGACTCCTCCGCTCATCGCCCACCAGAACTTGCGTCGATCTGATTGACATAAGCAGACCAGTGTCATGGGAAGCGCGATCAGCAAAAACTCCGCCCAGGCATTGGGCCAGTAATCGGTGTGGAAGCGCGCGTCAAAGAAGGTGCCGCTGAACCGCATGACCGGTTGAAGCACATACACGATCGACCCGATGATGCTGGCGACTGTCGCAGTGACTGATACGACCGCCGGAAACACCGTTGATATCCATGCGTTCTGAGATTTTTCACGCAATCGGACAATAATAAAGAAGGAGAGCGCATAGGACGCCGTGCGCAGTACTTCATCGAGTCCGTAGTTCTTTGTTTCGGAGGTGAGGTAGCTGAGCACCGTCCATCCAACTATTGCGAGTAAAGTAATGCGTAGCCACGAAGGCATGACGCCCGACGATGAGCGGTCCGCGTTCCCATACGCATCAAACCTGTCAGCAAGCCACGCACACAAAACGATCAACGATGTCATTCCTGCCAGTATCCAGGTCGCATCGACGCTTTTGCCGCCTCTCCAGAGGATCGAGAAAACGATCAACGCAAGAAATGTCCACTCTAACGGCCGAACACGAATTGCGTGATGCACGGCGGAAGTATAGGAGTTCTACTGCGGCGAATCGAGTGTTTGAAATGATGGTGCCGTCGAGAGGACTTGAACCTCCACAGGGTTGCCCCCATACGCTCCTGAAGCGTACGCGTCTGCCATTTCGCCACGACGGCTGTCGAAGCCCGCAGATGATAGCAGTTCTTTTAGCTCTATCAATTGCGTTTTAGGCTTTCTTCGGCGCATCTTCCCATAGTCCGATCACATTCCCCTCGCAATCCTTTGCGTAGGCATAAAAGCCCATACCCATAATCGATACTTTAGGACTCACAACGGATCCTCCACTCTTGATGATCATGTCCATTTTTTCATCGATAGATGATACATGCACAGCAAAGACTGGTGCTGGTGTTTTTTCATCGCGGTTCACGATTGCACCGTTGATGGCGCCCGCCTTCAGTGGTTCACGCGTCTCTTCATTAATGGGGGTTGTGTGCACACCGACATAGATCGATCCGTCGGGCATCGTCCAATCAGTTAACTTCCAATTAAAAATCGAGCTGTAGAACGCTCGTGCGCGTTCCATGTTATCAACCGGGAGTTCAAAGTGGACGATTGGATCCATAGAAACCAAATGTACGCCGATTCTTTGTAAGGGGTCAATTCTTTCCGCGTCCAGAGTGCAGACTCGTAGTTTATTCCCCCACTTCTGTATGGATCACCGTCTCGTACGACTAAGACCATCAACCATTTTTCTGGAATCCACGCTCGTGTATGCACTGTTTCTCGGCGTTGTCGCATCGGCATTTCTTTCGGCACGGCCAGCTGAAGCGCAGAGTGCTTCATCTGATTCAAGCATGAGTTCTGTGGAGCAAACCTGCAACGGTATGCTTGCGACGGTATACGTCAGTAGCGGCGTGATTGTCGGCGGACCGATGGACGGAACTTCCTACTATGGCATTTTGCGCGGAACGGATGAAGATGATGTGATTGTTGGAACGAACAAGCAGGACATCATCGGGGCTAAGGCCGGAAACGATACAGTGTGTGGAGGCAGTGGAAACGACCTTATATACGGTGACAATGGAAATGATTGGCTCAACGGTGAGAATGGTAACGATCTTGTCCTAGGTGGAAATGGCGATGACACACTTGCGGGCGGCAACGGTGAGAACTTCTTTGATGGGGGCATGGGAACAAACATGTGTCATGTCACAAGCAGCCGCAATATCACCCTTCGTTGTCAGGGCACTAACTAGCATTCGATGCGTACTGCAATAAAAGAGGGGCCGACACGGTCCCTTTTTTAAAGAAACTTTACAGCGGGCCACCAAATCCAGATCTCTTCACTTTCAACATGCAGGCCGATACCGGACGGCTACCCCAAATTAAGCCGCGAATACGCGTCCCCTTTCCGCAGTGAACCTGATCGCGAGAGAAGATATTCATTGGTCCGCGGTTTACCGGATCAACTCCTTGAGCATGTGCAGGAATGGAAGACAAAAGCATTAATGCCGATGTGCCGATTGTAAGAAGTAGTTTTGTCATAAGAGACCATTGTCGCTTACAGCATTCGACGCGGCAAATAGAAGAGGCAGATTTTTTGCCCGAAGGTCGCAAGGTCTTGACGCCGACGATTATCACTCTAAAATTCCGAGTGCTAAATATTTCCCTTCTTTGCTTATGGCATCCGCATCTCTTCCTAAACTTGCAGTGGAGATCCATCCCCTTGGCGACCGCGTTGTCGTGCTTCCGTTGGAAGCCGAGCAGGTTACCGCTTCAGGCATTGTTATTCCCGATACGGCAAAAGGTGAAAAGCCCCAGGAAGGAATCATTCTCGCGCTTGGCAAAGGCGGCATCGGCGAAGACAAAGCGAATCCTCATGATCACCTAAAAGTGGGTGACAAGGTGTTGTTTGGAAAATACGCCGGTGACGAAGTGAAGTTAAAAGATAAGAACGGAAAAGATGTCGAAGTGAAAATTCTTCATCTCGATTCTGTTTTGGGTATTGTTAAGTAATTCCAATTCCTACCTCCTAACTCCTAACTCCTAAACTATGGCAAAGCAATTGATGTTCGGTGAAGACGCCCGCCAGAAAGTATTCAAAGGCGTTACAAAACTCGCACAAGCCGTGCGCGCGACAATGGGTCCCAAGGGACGCAACGTCGTCGTCGAGCGCAAGTTCGGTGCTCCAATGGTGACCAAAGATGGTGTCTCCGTTGCGAAGGAAATTGAACTGGAAGATGCTTTCGAGAATATGGGTGCGCAGTTAGTGCGCGAAGCGGCTACCAAAACAAATGACGCAGCCGGTGACGGAACAACAACTGCAACAGTTCTTGCACATGCGATGATGGAAGAAGGAATGAAGCATCTCGGATCGGGTGCCAACCCCATTCTCATCAAGCGCGGAATGGAAATGGCCGTTGATACTGTCAGTAAGTTTCTTGAGACACTGAAGAAGGATGTGACAAAAAAGAGCGAGTATGCCGCCGTCGCCACCATTTCGGCTCAGGATGCGGAGATTGGTGAAGTTGTCGCATCAGTCATCGACAAAGTCGGACGCAACGGTGTAGCAACGGTTGAAGCAGGTCAAACCCTGGGTATGGAAATGGAATACGTTGAAGGTATGCAGTTTGATAACGGTTATATCTCTGCATACTTCGTCACCGATCCTGCACGCATGGAAGCGGTCTATGAAAAGCCGTACATCCTTATTACCGATAAAAAGATTACGTCGATTCAAGAACTTCTTCCGGTGTTGGAAGCTGTCGCCCAGAAAGGTCGCAAAGAGATTGTGATCATTGCCGAGAGCATCGAAGCCGAGGCGCTCGCAACGCTCGTGCTTAACAAGCTCCGCGGAACCTTTAGCGCACTTGCCGTAAAGGCACCGGCATTCGGTGACCGTCGCAAAGAGATTCTGAAAGATATCGCGGCTCTTACGGGAGGTCGAGTCATTACAGAAGAAGTCGGTCTAAAGCTCGAAAACGTCACACTCGATGATCTTGGTACGGCGCGCCGTGTTGTTTCCAGCAAGGACAATACCGTTGTTGTTGGCGGCGCAGGCAAGAAGCAGGAAATCGAAATGCGCATTTCTGAAATCAAGGCGCAAATGGAGACGACCAAGTCCGATTTTGATCGCGAGAAACTTCAGGAGCGCTTGGCCAAGTTGACCGGTGGAGTTGCGGTCATCAAGGTTGGTGCTGCAACGGAAGTGGAACAGAAGGAAAAGCAGCATCGTGTCGAGGACGCATTGTCCGCAACGCGCGCCGCAGCTGAGGAAGGAATTGTTCCAGGAGGAGGAACCGCATACCTCCGCGCAGTTCCCGCTCTGCAGAAGCTTTTGAAGGATACGAAGAATGATGATGAAAAAGTCGGTATCGATATTGTGATGAATGCTTTGCAGGCACCTGCTCGTAACATCGCCGAGAACGCCGGTGTCAGCGGTGAAGTGGTCGTCAGTAAAGTACGTGATGGCAAAGACGGCTTTGGATACAACGCGCTGACTGGTGAATACACCGATCTTGTCAAAGACATGGTGATTGATCCGAAGAAAGTTTCACGCTCGGCGCTCGAGAACGCAGCATCGGTTGCTGGAATGTTCCTGACACTCGAAGTCGCAATCTCCGATATTCCGAAGAAAGACGAACCCGCAATGCCGGGTGGCGATGGAGGAATGGGTGGAATGGGATTTTAAATTCTAACTAAGCCCCCGAAAGGGGG
>CAZUVN010000051.1:3155-7216 GCA_964623835.1 uncultured Candidatus Peribacteria bacterium | reverse complement strand
ATCATCGGTAATAACATTGGATCAAATGCTGCAAAGGCGCAACTTGATGTACTGGGCAGTATCTCCGGATCCTCGCTTCTCACTCTCAGCAATTATCGCAACTGTAACCTGGAAACCTCTGCAACCGGTGCGGTGATTTGTGGAACAGACAACGGAACCACCTACTACGCAGGACAGGGACTTACGCTGAACGGTAGCAATTCCTTCTCCCTTAATACAACCATCACCGGTGCACTTGTCCGCTTCACTACCCTCTCGGGTAGCACGGTATTTGCGCGCAACCGACTCGTGTCATCGGGAACATTGATCGTGAAATCTCTGACCAAGACAGGATCTGGCGCAGCATCCTTCATTGGTCAGGAATTCCAGAGCGGCGCCTACGTCTATGGTTCTGGCGCAGCAATGCTCGCACTCGATAGTTACGGTCCGAGTGGCAATGGAAAGCATATTCTCTTCGGTTACCGCGGAAACTTCGACACCAACCTCTTCCGCTCGGGCGCGGCCACACTCCGCACGGACGGCAGCTTCTACATCGGAAACGGTCTGACGATCATCGGTTCTACATCCGGTTCCATCATCCACGCTGAAAAGACGCTCAGCTCTTCGGGCACATTGGTCTGGGAGGGGGCTGCGTCCGGTGCATCTCTCTACGTCGCAACATCGATTCGCGGATCAGGACTGGTTGACTGTGACATTGCCGGAACATCCAAGCTTCTGTGGGATTCGACCACTGGTCGCTTCTCCTGTGGAACAGACACAGATACCGATACGAATACGACGTATACGGCTGGCAGAGGGCTGGGCCTCAACGGAACGGTCTTCTCGTTGAACTCTACCATTACAGGAGCGCTCGTCAGCTTCACCACAGTCTCTGGATCTGTTGTAAAGGCAAAGAACACACTCGCCTCTTCTGGATCTCTGACATGGGAAGGTGCTGGATCTGGTGCATCTTTGTACATCGGTGGCACATTCGAAGGTGCAGGCCTCACTGATTGTGATCTGAGCACACAAGTTCTGAAATGGGATGCAACAACCAAACGCTTCTCGTGCGGAACAGTTGCAGCAACCTTTGGCTCCGGAAACGTCGTCGCTCTCGGCGATGCACGCTACGTCCGCAGAAGCGGCGGCACCATGACCGGTGCGCTGACCATCAACGTCACGGGAGGCAACAACTCCACCATCGGATTGAATGTGATGAACACGATCTCCGGTTCCGTGATCCGCGCACAGAAGACACTCGCCTCCTCCGGCTCTCTTGTCTGGGAAGGTGCAGCTTCCGGTGCAACACTCTACGTTGCAACATCGATTCGCGGAGCGGGACTGACGGATTGTGATTTGAGTACGCAGGTATTGAAGTGGGATACGACAACCGGACGGTTCAGCTGTGGTGCAGCAACAAACTTCGGCTCAGGAAATGTTGTTGCCCTTGGAGATACGCGCTACGTACGAAAGAGCGGCGACACGATGACCGGTGGTCTGACAATTCAAAACGGTAACACCCATACTGCAACGTCGACAGCACTGTTGAACGTTCGTGGAACAATGTCTGGTCGCAGCCTGAATGTTTCCGGAACAGGAGGTTCGCCGGTGCTCTTTACACTGCTTAATAAGTCATATGTGGGTATCGGCACTTCTAACCCTCTTGCAAAACTGCACATCAGTGGCGGAAATCTGCGCGTCAACGGTACAGAAGCAGTCATGGAAGCATTGGCAGGAGGGCAACAGTGGGATATCGGTATCCGCAGTAACGGCATGTACTTTGTCCGTAACGTCACCAACAACAAGAATATCTTCCTGATTGAAGCCGGCGCGGATGATAACAGCCTGTACATCGACTCGACCGGATTTGTCGGACTAGGCACCGCTTCACCGGAGACAAAACTGGAAGTTCTTGGAACGATGTCCGGACAATCAATCTACATTTCCGGAACAGGCTCTTCGCCAGTACTCATGAATAAAGGCGGCTTCGTGGGTATGGGTACTGCAACACCCGGTGCTGCTCTACATGTCGTCAGCGGTGCAAACCAGGGCACAACAATATTTGAGCGCACAGGAGTGAACGGCGCAGGTGCTGCCTTCCCATTCGTTATGAGAACTGACGGCCAGACGGTTGGCGACTTTATTGGTCTGCGCTTCGAAGGGAAAGATTCCACAGGAGGTATCCAAAACTATGGAGGTATCCGTGTCGGTATTCAAAACGCAACGAACGGTTTTGAAGATAGTTCACTGGACTTCGTTACCTTCGAAAACGGCGCAAGCAATGCGCGCCTTGTCATCAGCGGTTCACTTGTCGGTATCGGCACGCTTGCACCAAAGACAAAGCTCGAGGTAGCAGGAACAATCTCCGGATCGAATCTGACCATCAGCAACCTGCGCAACTGTGACACCATCGACACTGATGCAAACGGCGTACTGACCTGTGGTACCGACCAGAATGCAGCTGCCGGACTGGATCTCAACACAGCCGACGCTCGTTACGTCCGCCGCAGCGGAGGAAGCATGACCGGCGCTCTGAGCATCAGCGTGACCGGCGGCAACAATGCAACCGTCGCGCTCAACGTGCTCAACACCATCTCCGGTTCTGTCATCCGCGCACAGAAGACACTTGCCTCTTCCGGTTCTCTTGTCTGGGAAGGTGCAGCTTCCGGTGCAACACTGTACGTCGCAACATCATTCCAGGGAGCAGGACTGACGGATTGTGATTTGAGCACGCAGTCTCTGAGATGGGATGCGACGACGGGACGCTTCTCCTGTGGATCCGCCGGAGCGACCTACACCGCAGGACAAGGACTGAGCCTGAGTGCGGGTAATGCGTTCAGCTTGAACACGACAATTACCGGTGCACTTGTACGCTTCACGACTGTCTCTGGTTCGACGGTGTTTGCACGCAATCTGCTCGCATCAAGCGGCACGCTTGTGACTGAAAGCGGTGCGTACCTCGATGGTGGCACATTCGTGCTGCAGGCAGGATCGAACCGCATCGGTCTCGGAACATCGACGCCCGAAGCACAACTCCACTTCTATGATGCCGATCTGACAGAAGGCAATGGCGTCTTTATTGAAGCATTCAATGCAGAATTGGTTGAAGGTGTACACCAGTACGCGCTTACAGTCAGCAACACGGCTAATCCGCTGGTTAACGCAGAAGGACTGACAGTTGCTGCGTCGTTCCAGGCAAAGACCGCTGTTGGTAACAAAGTGAACTTCACCAATGGAGCTGAGTTGATTGGTGGTGTCCTTGGTGCATCCCACAACGGACAGGGTTATTACGAATTGATTACTGGTGAAAAAGCACACGTCTATAACGCGGGCACAGGATCTGTCGGAACGGTGATCGGTGACTGGGTAAACTTTGGAGGCAACTACACAGGAACCGCAAGCGGTGCAATTACGAACGCGTACGGTATCTGGCTGAATGGTGTGAATGACTCATCCGGCACCATTGGCGTGATGGAAGGTGCACACATCCGCCTGACAAACGACTCAACGCGCGCTATCGGCGTTGGTGCAGCTATCAACATTCTCGCTCTCACCGGTTCGTTCACCAGCAAGTTCGGTATCTACCAGCAAGGAAGAGAAGATGTGAACTACTTCGCTGGTAAGCTCGGACTGGGTACAACGACGCCGAATGCAAACTCCAAGCTTGATATTATCGGAGGTCGTCTGCGCTCCTCAGGTTACGCATCGAACACCGGTTACCTGCTGACCAACAGCGCAAACCTCTCAAGCCAGACAAACCTGAACCCTGGTATCGCCTTCTTCGGAGGAGATAACTCGAACGCTCTGTACGGTGCAGACCTGGGATACAACTCGACAACCAGTCGTTACCGCACGCGCCTGTTCTCCGGACAGACGAACACCGACGTGGCGCTCGGCGTGCAAACTGATTCACCAGCACTGACGCAGGCAAGCTTCTCGGAAAAGATGACGATCCGCGGTGACTCCGGAAACGTCGGTATTGGCACGGCAAGCCCGGGCTCCAAGCTCGCGGTCTCAGGCGCGGTAATCATCAGCAACAATGCCGGATCCGTCGCAGCTGATGCCGGTCTGATGCTCGAAGT
>CAZUVN010000051.1:0-3055 GCA_964623835.1 uncultured Candidatus Peribacteria bacterium | reverse complement strand
GGTTCCGTCATCCGCGCACAGAAGACACTCGCCTCCTCCGGCACATTGGTGTGGGAAGGTGCGGGATCCGGAGACTCGCTCTATATCGACGGCAACATCGGTATTGGAAAGGCAAACCCCACAACGAGAGTGACAGTATTCGGAACGGATCCGGGAGCCGGCACATACTCACTCGGTTACCGCGTGGAGAACAGTGCAACCAATGCCATCTCCATGGCGATCGCAGGCAGCCGCGGAGCGATTGGTTCGACCAACGCCACTGCGCTCGATTTCATCACCACCAATGCCGTGCGCATGTCGATTGGCACCACGGGCAACATCGGCATTGGAAACGTGACTTCTCCCGGATCAAGACTCTCCGTATCCGGTGCGGTGGTCATCGGCAACAACCTTGGATCGATTGCTGCAGACAGCGGTATTGAGCTGGAGGTGCTGGGTACGGCAAGCGGACGCGTGGTCTTCGCACAACAGTCACTGCGCTCCTCCGGTTCTCTTGTGTGGGAAGGTGCTGCTTCCGGTGCAACGCTGTACCTCGGCGGTAAGCTGGAAGGAGCTGGTCTGACGGATTGTGATACAGCCGGCTCTTCGAAGCTCCTCTGGGATGCAACGACCGGCCGCTTCTCCTGTGGAACAGATCAGACAGGTGGAGTCGGGGGTTCCAACTTCGGTTCCGGTAACGTTGTTGCCCTAGGTGATGCCCGCTACGTCCGCAGAAGCGGCGGCACCATGACTGGTGCGCTGACCATCAACGTCACCGGCGGCAACAACTCCACCCTCGGACTGAATGTGATGAACACGATCTCCGGTTCCGTGATCAGCGCGCAGAAGAGTCTCGCCTCCTCTGGAATACTTGTCGTCGAAGGAGCCACAAACCTGAATGGCACCACAACTATCGGCATAAGTGGCACCCCCGTTGCGCTTATTATGGGTGGCAACGGAACAAATAACAGTTACATCCAACTGCGTGCGTCGGAATCAACATTCGGTAGCTATGGATTGGATTACGGCGCAACCCTCGACGCAACACGTCTGTATACCTATACCGGAAGAAAATTAAGTATCGGAAGCTTTACCTTTAACAGAGCCACATACACTTCTCGTATGTTGATGGACGACAGCACCGGACATTTTGGATTCGGCACGATCACTCCAGGCTCACGTATGTCTATCTCTGGAGCAACAATCATAGGAACTAACGTCGGATCAGCAGCAGCCGATGCAAATATCGCTCTTGAAGTTCTTGGAACGGCATCCGGTCAAATTCTCTTTGCACAACAGTCACTGCGCTCCTCCGGTTCTCTTGTGTGGGAAGGCGTCGGTTCCGGTTCCAGCCTGAGTCTTGCAGGAGGAAACCTGACGTGGTCCCGCTCCGGCGCGATTGTCTACAACGAATTCGGCAAGAACGTCGACGTCCGCATGGAAGGCGACACGAACGCTGCGCTCTTCTACTTGGACGCCAGTACCGACCGTATCGGTCTCGGTAAAGTCGACCCGAAAGTACGTCTCGACGTTCTGGGCACCATCTCCGGATCTTTGATCACCCAGCATGGTGCAGGCAACAACTTCTTCCAGGGCAACGTCGGTATCGGTAAGTCTCCGACGACCAAACTTGAGGTAGCCGGCACCATCTCCGGTTCAGCTATCACCCAGAACGGAGGCACGAGTTATTTCTTGGGTACTCTAGGTGTAGGACTGACAAATCCGGCAAGTATGAGCACTCCGAGTCTCATGGTTATCCGAAGCACCACGGCAGTCGGAAGTAGCCGAGCCCAGCTCGCTCTCATGGATAGCTCTTCCGCTGCTCAAGGTGTCGGAGGATTCCTCACTTTCGGTGGAAACTACATAGGTGACTCCCAGAACTACACGTGGGCCGGTATCCAGGGATACAAGGAACAGGCATCCGGCGGATCATGCTCTACCTGCGGATCACTCGTCTTTTATACAAAAGCCACCAGTGCAATAAGCGAAAAAATGCGCATCACGTCAAACGGCTACGTTGGAATCGGCACGACCACACCGAGGTCCACATTGCACGTCATAGGATCCGGCGCGTTCATCGGCACCCTCTCCGGAAGCAAGATCACCTCGAACAGCTTTGCATCCTCCGGTGGATTGGTGATCGAATCTCTCATCAAGGCTGGATCCGGTGCCACAACCATTGTCGGTGCGGAATTCCAGACCGGTGCATACGTGTACTCCAGCGGCGCAACCGCTTTGGCCCTCGACTCATACGTAGGATCAGGCGCCAAAGCTCCGAATATTCTCTTCGGTTATCGCGGTAACTTCGATACTGCTCTTTACCGCTTTGGCACTGCAGGATCCGGCGGACTTGTCCTGCGTACGACATCGGCACGCGCCAGTACAACCGCCTTCCAGATCGTCTCGCAGGTGAACCAGACAGACAATAAAGTCTTCCGTGTCACCGCTTCGGGAGGTGTCTATGCTGACAGCAAGTTCAACAGTAACGGAGCCGACTACGCCGAGTGGTTCCGCTACAGCGGCACCAAGCCAGTGGAGGGGGAAGTTGTCTGTATCGACGTCACCAAGAAGAACACCATCAAGCGTTGTGCCGGTGATGCTGATAGCAACGTGATGGGTATCGTCTCTACCAATCCTGCCTTCGTCGGAAACGTGATCACCGGAGCAGAAGGCATCATGCCTCCGGGATATGCGCTCATCGGTCTCATCGGTCAGGTTCCAGCTAAAGTGAAGATCGAGAACAATGAAGCGATCCGCCCAGGAGATGCCCTGACCGCTGGATCTACACCGGGATATGCACGTAAGGCACGCGCAGGTGAATCCACCGTCGGTGTTGCTCTTGAGCCTCTGGCCAAGGGTGAAGGTGTGGTCAACGTCCTCATCTCCCGCCGCAACCAGTCTCTGACCGTAGAAGCAGTGGAAGAGAAGGTCCTCAAGACCATCGCATCGATGGAAATTGAAGATGAAGTGCAGCTGATGGTCTCCTCTGCCCTTGGCGATCTCAACGTCGATCAGCAGATTACCGATGAAGTATCTCGCCAGATCGATGCAATCACCCAGAACCAGCAGAGCATCG
>CAZUVN010000050.1:1976-7260 GCA_964623835.1 uncultured Candidatus Peribacteria bacterium | reverse complement strand
CGTCAATTGCATATTCAGCCACAAAATTGAAGCGTAATTTGAAATTCAGCTTGCATAGAGCAGCGGGGCACCCATAGAATCTCTTCATATTCTATCTTTTAACCCCCGTCCCATGAGCTACGTTGTTGCTTCCAAAGTTAAGGAAATGGTCAACGGCAAGGGCATGATGTCCGCCGGAGACCTCGCTGAGCACCTCAGCACAACCGTCGAAATGTGGCTTGGCCAAGGCGTCAAGGCTGCCCAGGCTAACGACCGCAAGACTGTCCGCGGTTCCGATGTTCTCTCATTCACTCCTGGTAAGATGAACCTCGTGGTCGTCTCCAAGGTGAAGGAATTCGTCAACGGCAAGGGCATGATGTCCTCCGGTGACCTTGGTGACTACGTCAGCGGCCTCGCTGAGTGGTTGCTGGCTGAAGCTGTAAAGCGCGCAGGCGCTAACGGCCGCAAGACCGTCCGCGGAGAGGATCTTTAATCTAGGTCTCAAAGCAATGAATAAGGCTCCATAAGGGGCCTTTTTTCATGCTAGCCAATGATGGACTTTATATAGAAGTGTTTTATTATATCTATATGCAACCTATCCCAATGTACTCACCCCTCGAACATATAATCGGCGAATACTCGGATCCCAGTCAGGTGGAGCCGCTGCGCCATGGAATTACGATCAGCGAAGGTCAGAATGTACCGCAAGGTGATCAATTCCGTTTGGAGTATGTTCATTGGGAATTGCCGGGAAAACTGCCGATCACACTTGATTCATTGTATATACGAGACGTCGCGACCTTACAGGAGGCTCGTGTCGCCTCTCGCACACTGCTCATTGAACTCTTCAATCGATCCTATAGAACAGCACATGTGCCACTGCACTTTGCTATTGGCAATTTAAAAACATTGAAACAATCCGCATCTTAATACGTGTTTTGCCGCTTCCCGTAAGAAGTGTGTCTCTATAAACTCTCTTTATGACTATTGCTGTTGTCGGTACAGGGTATGTTGGATTGGTTAGCGCCGCTTGTTTTGCAGAGCTTGGCCATACTGTCTGGGGCATTGATATTGATGCGGCGAAAGTTGCGATGCTGAAGGAAGGCAAAAGCCCCATCTTCGAACCGGGACTGGAAGAGTTACTGAAACGAAACCTTGAGAATGGTCGCCTGAAGTTCACCACAAATCTCACCGATGCTCTGCCAGAGGTATCGATTATTTTCAGCGCTGTTGCAACACCTCCGGGCGAAAATCATAAAGCAGATCTCCGAGCGGTATTTGCCGTCGCAGAGACAGTGGCAAAGAATGCCGAGAAGCCAATCCTCTTTGTAAACAAATCCACGGTTCCTGTTGGAACAGGAAGGCAATGCGAAGAGCGGATTAATGCAATTCTGAAAGAGCGTGGAAAAGACTTTGCGATCCCCGTCATCAGCAACCCCGAATTCCTCCGTGAAGGTATGGCCGTGTCCGACACGATGATGCCCGAGCGAATTGTGGTGGGGCTCAACGGTGATGCGCATAACGCTCGTGAGTTGATGGAAGAGCTGTACGGCCCCATCACCCGGATGAATAAACCACTCGTCTTCATGTCCCGCGAGAGTGCCGAGATCGTGAAGTACGCAGCGAACGCATTTCTCGCCACAAAGATCAGCTTCATCAATATGCTGACAGAACTATGCGAGAAAACAGATGCCGATATTCGTGATGTCGCAAAGGGCATCGGGCTTGATAGCCGCATCGGTTCGCGCTTCCTGCATGCAGGTATTGGGTACGGCGGCAGCTGCTTCCCCAAAGATGTGAAGGCACTAATGGCGACAGCAGAGGAATACGGTGTCCCGATGCCGATTGTGCATGCGACCGATGAAGTGAACAGGTATCAACGCAAACGCTTCATCGATCTGCTCTTGCGCGAGCTTCCTGCCAACTCAACAGTTGCGGTCTGGGGTCTCGCCTTTAAGCCAAAGACCGATGACATGCGCGAAGCGCCCAGCACAGACATCATTCATGCACTCGTTCATGCAGGGCACTCAGTAAAGGCCTACGACCCAGCTGCAATGGAACGGGCAAAGTCGTTGATGCCTGAGTCTGTGGTCTTTGTGAGTAATCCGACTGATGCCATTCAAGGTGCAGATGCTCTCACTCTCCTGACAGAATGGGATGAGTTCCGCGGTGCCAATCTGAAAGACATCAAAGCAGCGATGAAAGGTGATCTGCTATTTGATGGACGGAACATCTACGAACCTACAGAAGTGAGCGAGGCTGGATTCAGGTACTATGGCATCGGAATTTCCAACACCCACTCATGAAGATCCTCGTTACTGGTGCCGCCGGCTTTATCGGGTTCCACACCTGTATGACTCTGCTCAAGCGGGGCGATACGGTGATCGGTCTCGATAACCTGAATGCCTATTACGATCCGCAGCTGAAAGCAAAGCGTTTGGAGATTCTCCAATCGACACCGGGCTTCAGTTTCATCAAAGGAGACATCAAAAACATGGGTGATCTGGAGCAGGCATTTGCACAGCTGGGATCTGGTTCAGACACGCGCGTCATTCATTTGGCCGCGCAGGCAGGCGTTCGTCACAGCATTGAGAATCCGGATATCTTCATTCAGGACAACATTCAGGGAACCAACAACATGCTGGAGTGCTGCAAGAAGTATCAGACAGGAGGAATGGTCTACGCCTCATCGAGTTCCATTTACGGCGACAACAAAGAGCAGCCATTCTCCGAAGAGCACAAAGCAGACCAGCCGATTTCGCTCTATGGGATGACGAAAAAGGCCAACGAGTTGCAGGCCTACTGCTACTACAAACTCCACGGCGTAAAGAGCACAGGACTCCGATTCTTCACGGTCTACGGACCGTATGGCCGCCCGGATATGGCTCTCTTCCTATTTACCGATTGGGCACTCAAAGGCATTCCGATGAAGATCTTCGGGGAAGGAAGAATGCAGCGAGATTTTACGTACATCGATGACATCGTTGCGGGCATCATCGCTTCGGCCGACAAGAACTATGACTACGAAATTTTCAACTTAGGAGGCGGCAAAACGGAGGAATTGATGGACTATGTGGGAGCGGTCGAAAAAGCGATTGGTAAGGACTGTCCAAAGGAGTTTTTACCGATGCAACAGGGCGACGTTGTGGCTACCTCAGCGGATATCTCGAAAGCGCAGAAGATGCTCGGATACGATCCGAAAACGCATATTTCGGAAGGTGTGCCAAAGTTTGTGGCTTGGTATAGGGAATATTATAACCTTTGAGCAGTTGAAGGGGAGGTATAAAGAGCTATACTGAGCCCTTTTATGCGCATAATCGACAAGCTATCTGATGTCACCGGACAGGCGCTCGGCCCCTTGGCCAATGCACCAGTGCTTCTTTCTGTCACACATGATATCGACAAGGATATTCGCACGTATCGTGCAGTGATTGCATCAAATTTAACCCAGCAATCAACATTAGAACTCGCTCATACGGCAGCACCAGGTCGCAAAATGGATATTACTGAAGTGCGAGCAGATTGGGTTATTGTGACACCTCAAGATCCGCAGGAAGAGTTACGACAAAAGCATGTTCAAGGATTGGGCAATATCTGGACCTCAGTCACTCAGCATCTTCCTGTCATGCACCACATCTTGGGAGGCATGCCCGATAAGCCTGCTGATCAAGTGCTTGTCGCTAATTTACACAATGAAACCGATGCTCGAAGGCACTTGGTGGGGAACCTTGTGAATCTCACGACTGCCACACGCAGCTCTATCCTTAAGGCATGTTCAAGCAACGACATCCTGCAACAGGAGATGACCATATGGCATCGCAACAGACGTAAAACACGGCGGACAAAGGGGAAAGCTGCTCTGCGCATGGGTGGACAGCGAGATCGGCAGCTTCTGCAAGATCTGTGCATGCGACATCCATCCAAAGTTGCAGAGTATGTGCCTGCCACGGTGATCGAGGATCAATTTATTGATGTCCCCGGCACACCATTAAAAACTCGAAGCATGTGGCAGGAAGCCATTAAGCATGGAATGTTTGTGAAGTATCGGAAAAATCGCGCATCGTCATACCTCATGAATCCGATCCAGCCGGCTGATACGAAGATCATCTTTTCACATCAGCGCGACTGGCCCCGTAATGCTGCCTTTCCATCACTCGAATGGAAAAGCAACAATGGTATCCGAGAATGGGTTGATCATCAGGATCAGGACACGATGAAGCAGGAAGCATTTGATCTGTCAGGTCTACGCGCTGAGGACTATGAGACATGGGCAAATCCCTTGGCAGGACTTCTCACTATTGCATCCCAAAGCCCAGATATTGTGCAGGGATGGCCCAAACAAATGCAGCTGAAACCGAACGGCTTAAAACAGGAAATGGGTACCGCTCAAACACCAGGGTTGGTTTATATGTTCCGTCAGCAGCTTCTTCGATCGGCATTTATGGACCGCTTGGAGGCAGAATTTGAGGGTATGTAGATGTATTGCCAAAATACATAAAATATGCTATTATAATAACAACAAATACCCACTTCCCCCATCCCGTATGAAGAAGAAATCTTCTTCCCACTATCAGCGTCTTGTTGCAGGCTTTGCAGCCTCTGCATTCGCACTCCTCGGCATGCTAACCATGCAGCAGTTTGAGGCCAATAGCGTCACCGCTGACGTTGTTGAACGCCCCACTGTCATGACGAACTATCGCAGCTCCAAGAACTGCATCGTCCTGAAGGGTCAGAGAAACGTGAAGCAGAATAACTATCGTGTCTGCCGCCCGGTTCAGAAGTAATCAGAGCCGTCGCACCCACGTCTCAACAGGCACATTCACTAACTGCACCCATTGCGGCTGCTCCCGCATCTCCGAACAAGAGATGAGGCAAATGACCGCTCGGGCAGTATCTAAACGGGATGGGTCATAGCGCAAAACAGGAGTCGTCGACGCATACTGCCAGTCATGACCGAAGCTGCCGTTAATCAGCACGGTACCGCTATCAACCTCCGCATCCACCGCTGCCATAACCATCGGAACTACACTGCGTTGCGGCCATGCGACAAAGAAGTATCCACACACAAGCAATCCAACGGGCATCATCAACGCCAGGGGAAGGGCAATCCGTCGGTACGCTTGCAGAAGAAGAATGACTCCAGCCGCAAACACAGGAGTCAGCACAATCGCATAGTAATCCGCTGGCGATAGAAGAATGTATGCCGACACCAGCACCAAACTCACTAAGGTTCCAAACCGGGGTCGGACAAGTAGTCCGACTGTTCCGGCTATGCTCGCAACAATGCTACCGCCAATTGCGCATA
>CAZUVN010000050.1:0-1876 GCA_964623835.1 uncultured Candidatus Peribacteria bacterium | reverse complement strand
GCAAGCCACACAAAGACCAATCCCTGAACTGCCGTCAGCGGCGCCATCATGATGGTTCCGGACTGAGACACAACTGCAGCAGAGAGTAGCCACGCTGCAGCGGCACTGATTGTTACCCATCGGGATGATCCACGGACACAGTCGACAATCAGCCACACCGCCTGCACTAACAGCGTCGCTAGAACAATGCGCCAGAAGAGTTCTTGATACTGCCAACCATCGAGCAGACTAAATACCCCTCGAGCTAGCGGAGGATGAGGATAGGGAATGTTGAGTAGGTATTTCGCTTCGTCTGTTCGTACCCCAATCGAGAGCTGCCAGAGGGCAAGCACCAGGGCGTACACTTCGAGGCCGATGACAGCAATCAGTCGACGCATCGATCGGGCTGGAGAATTGAATCGGCGTATCGGACAGAATAGCACTCGGGACCTTCATCAAGTCCGCGATGATAGGACAGATACAACAGGTGAATATAATCCCGCTTCACATCCAGCAGCGTGATATCTGACAGGAGCCAGCCCTGCTCAGCCGCAACCTGCGTCAGAGTTTTCTGTGCAGATGTCCGAATAGAAGCATCGGCATACAGCGGCCACAATGGCCAAGCACGCATCAAAAAGAACAATGCAAGAGCAACGCAAACAAGCCAAAAAATGACGTACTGGATGCGAATAAGAATGAGACGAATCAGCTGCAGTAAAAACTGAATCTGCACTTTGGCAGAAAGCTTACTTTCACCGTGCGCGCGCATGCGAAACACAAGAGGCACCTCGGCAGTCACCGTTTTTCGCGGAAGATGACCGAGGATCTCAAACAGAATTTTAAATCCGGTCGGTCGCAAGCTGCCACGAATACGTCGATACACATCTGCGTTGAGTGCAAAGAATCCGCTCATCGGATCACTCACGCGAACCGGCGTTACTCTTCGTGCCAACCACGTACCGGCAGAGCTCAAGAACTTGCGACCCGAGACCCATTCACCAACACTTCCGCCTTTCATATAACGCGATGCGACGGCAATCCCCGCTCCTTTTTTTACTGCTTCGTAGAGCTGCACAATGAGCACGGGGTCATGTTGCAAGTCACTATCCATCACCAACAATGCATCACCCTTTGCCGCATCAAACCCTTCGACCACGGCCGATGAAAGTCCACGCCGACCGACGCGACGAATCACACGGAGACTCTTGTATTTCTTCACGAGCGATTCAGCTGTGTTCCACGTGCCGTCCGGTGAATCGTCATCCACCACAATCACCTCGTAATCGATCGACTTCAAGACTCCCGCAATCCGCTCCATGAGCTCCGGAAGATTTTCTGCCTCGTTATAGGTTGGAAGGACGATGGATAACACCTCGCTAGCTTATAGCTTCTAGCTTTCAGCTTACAGAGGCTTTTTTCGCCCTTGCGCCTTGCGATAGACATCCGCACACTACGGCAGCATGAATATCCTTGTAACCGGTTCATCGGGCACCATCGGCACACGGCTCTGTGAGCGCCTTCTTGCAGACGGCCATAAGGTTATCGGCGCCGATTGGGAGCCATGTCAGTGGAACCCCCAGGTAGAAGCTTTGCGTATTGATATTGATCTGCGAAAGGCCGATGAATTCGGCAAACTTCCGACGGATGTCGATCTCATCATTCACTTGGCAGCCAATGCTCGCGTCTATGAACTGGTCGAAAACCCGGATCGCGCGATGGATAACCTGGTCGACACGTTTAACATTCTGGAGTTCGCACGCAAAAACGGCATCAAGCGCATGATGTTTGCATCGTCCCGTGAGACATACGGAAACATTGATTTGCCGGACGGAGAAAAATACAGCGAGGAGAAGGCTCACTTTATGACCTGTGAGAGCCCCTACACCGCCAGCAAGAT
>CAZUVN010000049.1:0-7515 GCA_964623835.1 uncultured Candidatus Peribacteria bacterium | reverse complement strand
AATCAGAGCAGTCGTTGTTGTCTTGGCAGGTATTGCCGAAGGAGGAGGTGGAGGAAACAGGCGGGCGCGATGAAGAGATGCCCTTGGATGATGTGATGCCGCAGGCGCTGGGGGCGCACTGCTCGGTAAAATTATAGTGCGACTCCACGCACCTTCCGTTGGTGCACGATGGAATGATCTGATTGCAGCTCTTGGCACAGGTTGCTACAAGTTGTGATGCAAAAACACCGCCACTAATACAATCTCCGCACACTACTTCT
Source organism: uncultured Candidatus Peribacteria bacterium (assembly GCA_964623835.1). GTDB lineage: Bacteria > Patescibacteriota > Gracilibacteria > Peribacterales > Peribacteraceae > JAKQEM01. Next base: position 7,255 of record CAZUVN010000049.1, on the reverse strand, counting down.
TCTTCGGGAATGGAGCAATCTTCCACAGTCGTACAGCTTTCGAGCGAAGATGATTGGGATGATGCAGAACAGGGATTGGTGGATGCTGTGCTGGAGCGTCGGGAAGAGAGAGCTGTACTGGAACGTGAGGATTTTGGGTTACAGGCATCGTGACATTTTGTTTCCGTAATACCACAATCCCCGGTGCACATCTCGTAGATTTGCTGAGAGTATGGTGATGCGCAGCGTCGCAGGCAGATACGTGCATCACGACTGCAGTCACGATGACATTGCGTCACTTCATCGGGATTCAACAATGACCCCGCCAGGGGAGCTGGCGGAATGGATGGTGCGGAACAGGGGTCAATGGACGAAGTAGCCGACGCAAGAGACGATGCCCTAGAGACCGATGCAGGTGATGATCCCACTCTGCAGTCGGAACACGTGGAAGAGGCGCGAGGGGAAGAGGGAGGCGGGCTCGATGACGGCGGCTGAACGGAGGAGGCGGGTTGCGATGAAGGCGCCGCCGATGATGCCGGATTAGATGAAGGAGCGGCGGATGATGCGGGCGCAGATGAAGGAGCGGCACTGGATGCAGGTGCCGACGATGGCGCGGCTGAAGAAGCTGGTGGCGGGGGAGTGGAAGATGGAGCTGTTGACGATGATGGTTCTGCCGAGCCGCTACTACTAGCAGTATTTCCTGTTTGGCATTCTCCGGGATAACCACAGCAGTCACAGCATGTCTCAAATTCAGGAACCCATGCTGAATTACCTGCCTTACAGCCGTTCAGGCAGAACCCATAAAAGAATGCATCTCGGCATATAAAATCACAACATGCATCACAGGGATCGGAAGTGCTAGCGAACTGAACGGGACACATTCCTCCCGATTGACCGGCAAGCCGAAGCTGATAATCGTTGATCAAATACACTATGCCGATCGCTACAATGGAGGTAATTGGTAGCCATAGCCAAAGTCTTGGCAAGGTAAGCTGCATCACGAACGCTTGCGGAATACAAAGCCCGCCACCCCTCCCGCCAACATCACTGCAAGAGCGGCAGGACCGGTATCGGGAGTTGTCGGGACGTTCGTTGTATCTGGTCCGTTAGTGACAGATCCCTGAGAACTGATTCCTGGCCCCTGATTCCCGCCTTCCGTGAACGGCAGTTCAATCACCTGTGCAGGCAGAGTCCCAGATGGTGCTGTGCGTTCCGGCAGACACGTCGACGAGCAGCCATCGCCGCTGGTGCGGTTGCCGTCATCGCACTGTTCCAGCGGCGTGTCGATGATGCCGTCACCGCAGCGCTGGGGGAGACAGTCTGTTCTGCAAGACACATTCGGCAGATCTTTGTTGGACGAGCCTTCATCACATAGTTCGCCGGCATCAAGTCGGCCATTGCCGCAGAAGTCGGGGAGAGCGGCAATCTGCTGGGGAGTCAGACAGCGATTGAGAATGCAGAGGGAGCCTGGTGCACAATCGTCGTTCGACTGACAAATGTCATCGATGCCCCCATCGCTAGGTGTTCCATCGGCACCGAAGAAATCACGAGAGGATGCACTAGTGTTAGCAAACGGGTCGGAGGATCCGGCGGACATATCAGAGATATTCGAGAATGCCGAGAAGTCCGAGAAGGCGGAGAAGAATGATGAGAAGGAACTGTCACCCGCACTGGAGCCACTGGAAACGCGCGACGAACCGGATGAACGCGATGAGGTGGATGAAGATGATCGGAAAGATGAACGAGAAGACGAGCGAGATGTCAGATTGTCGTCGATGCACCGGATGCAGGGGAGAGTGTTAATGGTGGTGCACGTCATGTTTTGTACGCCGCAGAAGGTCGATCCGCCGTTCGTGCATTCATCGCCGCGGCATTCATTGCCCAGCGAAGAGTTGCGCGAGGAACCCGATGAGCGCGAGCTGTTGGAGTTACCCGAATTGTTCGATTGCTGAGATCCTCCCGAACTGCGTGAGGAGTTCGACAGTTGTGAGCCGCCTGATGAACGAGATGATCGAGAGCTGCCAGAACTGACCGAGGTGCCCGAACGACTGGAGCCACTGGAAACCCGTGATGATCCGGACGAACGAGAACTGCCCGAACTTCTGGAGCTGCCGGATTGCACGGAATTCTGCGAACCACCGGAGCTTGCTCCCGATGATCCAGGAGGAAGTTGGCAGCAGAATTTCTCGGAGTCTCCTGCAGCGCCACAGAGACCCGGATCCTTCAAAATTCCACCATTATTCAGACATTCCATGAAGGGCAAACATGCATCGCCGTTCAGACAGACGGTGGAACTTGTAGATGAGGAACTTGGAAGCTTGCAGCAAGTCGTGGAGTCGCCGCAGATATTTCCAGCTCCTGTGTTCGTTCCACCTTTTAGCAAGCACTGTTCTTTATCCATGCAGGTATATCCAGCCGGACAAGAGTGGGTAGAAGAGCGTGATGAAGATGTGCCTGAACGGTTGGAAGAACTCGAACGATTGGACCCCTGTGATCCGCCCGAGCCTTGCGAGCCCTGAGATCCCTGCGATTGCGGAGGCTGAGATGTGCCACTACTGCGAGATGATGAGCGTGACACGCCACATGTCTGTGCACACTGCTGTTGGGTCAGCGGACAGGTGACATCGGGGATGCCCGAGTTGGTGGTGCACTGGTTGTTGATGCAGCAGTAGCCTTGGCTGCCGGTTGATCCGGTGGAAGCCGTCGATGAACGGGCGGAGGAGGGAGTAGGCGGTTGGCCCAGTGAGGATGCTCTCGATGAATTGGGGCAGCGCCTGCCGCATGCCTGGGCACAGGAGGTATAATCGGTCATGCACGTATTGAGGCACGCACTGTTGTTATTGCATCCGATGTTGCATTGCTGACGAGTCAGAGCACAGGAGAAGGTGCACGAATCGTAGTCGCTGTTGCAGGGGCACATGTTCAAGTCACTCTCCGAGACCGAACAGCGCGATTCACATGTGGTCAACGTTGAACCTTGTCCACCTCCCGCAACACACTGGCTGTAGCAGGTCCGCTTGGTGCCAGTGAGAGGGCAGGAAGGCGGAACAACCCACTGGTAGCTGCCATTGATTTGCGTAATAGCAAGACAAGGGTTGGTGTTGTTGCATGCGGACGCTGCGGAGCTCGCAGACGAAGCAGAGCCCCCTGCAGTAGTTCCGGTATCCCCTCCGTCTCCTGCGTCGTTGCCACCTACACCGTTGTTGAATCCGCCAGGCGGGAAGAAGCCACCTCCTGTCGGACAGTTTGGCTGGTCAGGACCTTGAATTGTGCCGTTATTTGGACGCCAGCTGTTGGGGCGGCCGCAGCCATTGGCAGCACTGCTGCCCTGATTGATGATGCCGGGAGTAGTTGATGGTGGGCAGCACTTTCCACCGCCACCCGAGTTCAGCGTGCTCAGGCATTTTGTAGGTGCGTTACTTTTTCTTGTGCCGTTCGTGAGGTTGTAGTTTGACTTGCAGTCCCATTTGGAATTGCAGCCACTCTCTCCATCATCGATCAATTTCTTGTAGCGGTATATCGCTACATCATCGACACCCAATGTGGTGTATTTTGAATAGTATCCGCAACGGTAATACAGCGTTTGTCCACCGGTACGCCATGGTACAACTTTGGATTCCGTGATCCCCTTACATGCTTGGGCCCACATTGATCCCGATGTAAGAGGGGTACATGGACCATGGCCTATCGTCGCATCATTGCAGTCTAGAAATTTCCTGTTCTCTTGATCGTAGACTGCAAAACAAATGCTAGGCAGGGAGGAACATGTACAAGCAGTTCCTTTGATCGTTGTTTTTCCACCAGCGCAATACAATTGGTCGATGCCTGTAACAGTCGATTGAAATTGCGAGATAGCAGCAGTCAGAGGGTTCGGGTCGACCGGGGCGAACGCGAGAGTGGATAAATCACTATCCAAACCCTCAAGTGGAGGCTGATTGTCTTCCGAATAATTTTTTTCACATAAGGGACAATCCTCATTATTGAAACCCTTTAAGTATGTTGGACCATCCCCCCAGGTACCATCGTAACAAGCAACATCGCGATCATCTTTTCCGTTGCGGCCGTCGTTATCCTTTCCATCGCTGCACTGCGCAATCTTGCAGGTATCCAAACAGTTGGATCGACTGAGGATATCGACATCATCAGGTGTGACATCCCACCAATCTTTATTTGCAAGACTACTCGGGACGTTGTTTTCGCCATCATCACACTCTTCACCGGTTTCCGGTTCGCCACCGTTGCCGCAGACCGGAGCACGAGAACTGGCGCTTGATCCCGGTGTTCCCGGATAGTTACACCATCCGATATTTGAACTGCCGTAAGGGTTTTCAGGCGATCCTACCGGGAAGGGGACGAAAATTCCTTGAATGCCATCCGGAGAAGGTGGGCAATCGGAGCATTTCCACGTTGTATAGTTTCCCAACCAGAGATCGTAGGCGCTTGTACGTACGCAATGCGCCGGACCGCATGTCGTAATTGTCGTTTTTGTTGCGGTCGGCAAGTATGAACTATTGCGGCAGCACGATCCCACCTGTTGAACTATTGGAACGCCGTCATTTGCGCCACAGCTTGATCCTAACGGTAAATACACCGTTGTAGTTTCTTCGCCGCAGTCGGGAACAGGAGACAGGTTGTACGCATACCCCTCGCATTCGCCGTATGTGCATTGAAAATTATTGTTTCTACTCTTCCCAAAACAGCCGCCAAATTGCCCTGAGCAACCCTCCGCCGTGTATGTAGAAGGATTGCGGGTATTCGTTCCCGGTACTATCGGACTCTGACATGCTTGTTGTAATACTTCATCCGGGTAGGTTGAGTAATGCTGTGCACCAAATTGCCCCTGTAGCGGAGTCCAATACATGTACGCACCCCAGGCCGCGAGGCCGCATAAAACAAGTAGGGCAAAGAGGGTAAGTCGCCGCTTGGGCATTGCGGTTCTGATCCTCTCAAAAAACACCGTTTTTTTCAAATGCGGCTGCGATTCTCAGTGTTTCGATAAACCGTCGAACCGGCAGTGCACTTCCATTCGTTTTCAGGCAGACTGAGTTCCTCTTCGCATGTCTTCTTCATCATCCGATTTTCGGCTTCCTGTTGCGGACTGTTCAGTCTTACAGACGGTCACTTTATCCGATCAACAGTCGGCACGCGTGATAGTGACTGATCGCACATCGCATCTTCAGCTCCATGCTGATGCGCAGTCGGCGGGGAATCTGATGCTGCAGATAGCCGAAAATGTGTCGGAATGCGGCATCGATATCACGCTCGGTTCGGAGTCTCAATGGGATATCACGATCATCACCAGCGCGACCGCATCCGGCCCTTTGGCGATTCGCCAGCACCATTCAATCGACACCGGTGCGACGCTGCACGTGCATGTCATCACCCTGCATCCGCAGGTGACACACGACGTCCGGTCACAGGTAACGGGGGATCATGCCGAGAGCGGGATTGATTGGATGTTTTATGCAAAAGACAGCGAAAAACAGACGCTCACTGTGCGGAATATCTTCGATGGCCGCGACGGAAGAGGGGAAATTCTGATGCGCGGCATTGCCGAACAGCAGGGGCATACTGAGTGCAAAGGGATGATCGAGATCGGATTGAAAGGAGGCGGAACCAATACGTATCTGACGCAGGAAGTCCTGATGCTCGATCCTACCTCCAAAGTCGATGCGGTTCCTGGTCTGGAAATCAAAACCAATGATGTGAAAGCGTCACACTCGGCGACTGTTGCACGGGTGACCGAAGAAGATCTTTTCTACTTCGGTGCGCGTGGCATCAGTCCGCACGAAGCACGTCGCATGTTCGTGCTCGGATTTCTCGGAGATATCACGGAACGCATTACCGATGCATCAGCCAGGGCAGAGGTGATTGCGATGATCGAGAAAAAATACAGCGCGTGATATAATCGGCACATGCCGACCAAGAAAAAATCTCTCCCCGTTGAGACAGTGTCCCGCAAGCCGTTTGCATCGTTTGCGAGAACCATTTCCAGCGCAGCCGGCCACCCCATCGGATTTGTGGCGGCCTGTCTGGTGATTGTCGCATGGGCGCTATCGGGACAATTTTTTAACTACAGCGATACGTGGCAGCTGGTGATTAACACCGGCACAACGATTGTCACATTCTTAATGGTGTTCCTGATTCAGAACACCCAGAACCGTGACAGCGTTGCCATGCAGATCAAATTGGATGAATTAATCCGCACCGATAAAGCGGCGCACAATGTCCTGCTCGACCTGGAGGAGCTGACCGAAAAAGAACTCGAGCTGCTGCGGAAAAAATATGAGAAACTTGCCGAGGATGCGCGCGAAGATCTGCGCAACGGAAAGAAGGATACCGGCATCAAAAAGATTTCCTAAAAGGGGAGGACGAACCGGCGTTTGTCCTCTGATGACCCATCATGTCGTCCTAGCTTCTCCCTGTGTCCAATGATTCGTTTTGGAGGATCTTAAGCATCCGCTGATGTGACGCGAGCAGTGGTTCATCGAGCCATCTAATGGCGTATTTTCGATACATCGCAGCAAGGCCGATGCCTGCGTCCCGCTTCTCACAAGGGATGATCAGAAGTCGATGAGAGATACTGAATGTGCGATGCAAGCCATCTATCCAGTCGAGGTCGAAGGCCTAAGACGATGGTTCCCAGTCCTGCATGTGTTGGGTTCGATATCATCGATAACTGCACTTCAACCAGATCAAGATTTCTGCGCAGTCTGTTCGGAGCATCCGTATCTCCTGCTGCATAGTGCCGCAGCGCATCTTGATAGACTGTGCATAGTCGTTCGACCAGTTGTTTTCCTTCAGCCGTACAATCCGCCTCCGGCCCGAATGTTTCGGGCATCGCATTCTGCACTATCTCAAGCAGTGCATCTTCGTCCGGTCGTGGCGTGTCGTCCGTCATGCTTCTTCATCGAGAATTTGACCCGGAGGTCCGTTCGGATCGGCCTCCGCAATTTTTTCGTCGAGTGTTTTTTCAATCCTTCCCGCTGTTTCTGCGGCTACATCTTCCACCGGTGTAGCGGGCGGGGGAGCGGGAGTTTCCTCTGCATTCTTTCTTTTACCATGCGGAACGTCCGGCTGTCGCCGACGCGGATCAAAGTCCATGCCTCCGCCGCTGATGCCTGAAATACCACTCATTCCTCTTAGTATAGCAGAAAATGAGCACTTCCTCCATCGGAATGCGCAACAAAAAACACCCCTTGCGGGGTGTTTATGGGTGGACTTCACCTCATCGTGTAGTAGAGAGATCTTCCGGGCTCATCACTCTGGTCCCTTG
>CAZUVN010000048.1:0-7915 GCA_964623835.1 uncultured Candidatus Peribacteria bacterium | reverse complement strand
CCGATGTACTGGTGCGCCATAATCAGTCCGAGTTCATACTTACGCGCCTCGGAGAGAATGGTCGCGAAGGCATCGGTAATGAAGTTCTGGAACTCGTCGACGTACAGATAGAAACGACGGCGCTGATCTTGCGGAACGGATGCACGCGACAGTGCGGCCATGTTGATTTTGTTGACGAAGATGAGACCGAGCAGCTGCGCGTTGATGTCACCGATCTTTCCCTTGGAGAGATTCACGAGCAGAATTTTTCCATCGTCCATAATTTGACGAATGTCGAACGCGCTCTTCGGCTGACCGATGATGTTACGCATGGTCGTATTGGTGACGAACGGTCCGAACTTTGCGGAGAAGTACGGAATCATTTCCTCTTTCTCGCGCGCACCGGTCTTCGCGATTTCGTGTTCCCAGAAGTTACGCACAACGACGTTCTTACACTTGCTCACTTTGTAGCGCTGGAACTCTTCGTCAACGAAGAGGCGTGGCACGTCGATCAGCGTTGCGCCTTCATCCTCGTCATCCATCAGTGTCAGACAACCGTTACGGAAGTAGTGCTGAATACGAGGTCCGAAAATTTCGTTACCGAACAGTTTGATGAAGATCTGCATCGCGTCCATTGATGCACGATCCTTCTCTTCATCTGTTTTTGCTTCCAACATGTTCAATCCCAGAGGGCGTTCGATATCCGACGGATCAAAGAGAATCACATCCTTCGCACGCTCTTTTGGAACGTGAGCGAGAATGTCTTCAATCAAGTCTCCGTGCGGGTCGACAACACAGACGCCGTGTCCGTTCGCAATATCCTGGCGTGCCTGCCAGCTGAGCAGTGCCGATTTACCGGAACCGGATTTACCGATGATGTACTGGTGGCGTGTACGATCCTGCTCCAGGAAGCGAATCTCCGTCTCGACACCGCGATGACGGTTGATGCCAAGTAATACACCTTCTTTCGGTGCATCGGGTGGTGGCGGCAGAACCTTATACGGAAGCCACTGCAGAATTGGAATCTTGTTATAGCGGCTGTCCGGGAAGTGGAAGAGTCCGGCAAGTTCGCGCTCGACGAGCAGGCATTCCTTGTTGCCATATCCGTTGGAGCGATGCTTCCACAGCCAGTTGATGATGGGGCCGTTCCATGCAAGCGGGAAGAAATCGAAGAACATGCGGCGGTTCACAAACACGTTACCGTATAAATGACGGAACACGTTGAATGCGACCTGCAGGTTACTGGTGATATCCAATGCTCTGTTCCAGCTTTGTGCCGCACCCATCACGCGGACGGTACAGTGGAACCAGCTCATGCCGGCCTTTTCACCCATCTGCTTGTATAACTCTTCTTCCGGCTGAATCATGCGGACGAACGAGTCGCCGGATGAAGCACCTGGCGCCATCGTATCGGTATCGCCGATTGCAAAGCCAAAGAGGAATGACAACACGGAACCGACAAACGGGATTCTACTGAGCCAGTTATCTTTCTTTCCTTTAAATTTCACACTCGCATATTTCTGCGCCTTCTTGCCCCACTTGTTGCTGAATGACGGTCGGAACGCAAGCTGGATACCGGCCATTTCGGTCGGCTCCAATTTACTGAGAACGTTGGAAAGATCGTTCAGCGGATCTTCCTGCATCTGTTCGTATCCGCGAATCGGGAACATGTACTTTTTCTGCAGCTCCATATGATAACCGACTACTTTCATTCCCTTGCCGCCAAACTGCGGCGTTTTCTTCGGAAGAACTTCGGCATCCGGGTAAAACGCGGTGATCTGCTTTTCGACAATCGACACGAGATGCTTTTCGGTCACCACGTAAAACGTCAGCTCGTTATTTTCGACATACATTTCAAAACTCATCGTGATGCTCCGGAACATCCAGTAATGCAGAAACTGCCAGAATGTCAGGCTGCGAACTTCCCAGAGTGCTCGGTACAACTGTTCCATGATCGCAACTTTTTCCTTCCAGTCTTTTTCGGTGCGTTTCTCCTGGTCCAACTTGCTCTCGCTGCGTGGAAGCATGACTTTCAAATGAACAAGATGAGATGACTCCCACAGATCATTTGCAAAGCGCACAAGATGGACGACAAGGCGCCAGATGAAATATCCGGTCACAATCCAGAGCATGTTGTTGAGTGGATCCGCCGAGAACCATGCCCAGACATTGGACCACAGAGTTGGATCAAAAATGACACCAGCAACCCAGATAGTTGCCCATAGGACCGGCCAGAAGAAGAAACGGAGGAAGGTAACCACGGTGTTTGTATGATTCGGGCGGAATACCCCGATATCGTTTTATTATAGCAGAAAACGGAATCTCTGTATATGCAAAATATGGCTTAAAATAGCATTCTAAGCAGTAATTTAGTACATCAAATATCAAAAAATCCCCCCAGACCGCGCTAGGTCTGAGGGGGAATGTGGCAACACCTCCTTTCGGATTGAAGGGATTTGTGGGTCTACTTCTTCTCGAGTCGCTTCGCGAGAAACCGACTGCGATGCTCTTGGAAGCGATCAGTCAATTCCTCCACCGTCCCAACCCTGCCGGCCTCGTGTTCGGCCGCAAGGTGCAAGAGAACGATGGACTCGAAGAGCACCAGCCTGACCGACTCCTGCGGATCTCCGGTCTTGGCAAGGTTCAGAAAGTCCGGATGGTCGAAGTCGACCATAATGCTTCCCGCCTTGCCCTTGGACGTGAAGACCGCGTCCTGCTGGAGCAGAACGGGAGCCGGCTGCCGCACCGCGGCGGTCCTGAAGTAATAGAGCTTCCCATCCAGCTCAACGCTAGGCAAGTCGCCGCTGATCACCTCGACCGTCGCCTGAGCGGTGATGCTCTTGTTGTCCTTGTCACAGCACGTGAGTGTGTACGTGCCGAGGGGACATTCATCCGACACCGTAAGCGTCGTCTCCAGTCCTTCTCCGTTGGAGAGACGAAGTCCGCGAGCGGACTCCATCTTCCATTGGATGCGACCGGACGTTGCCTCGCTGTTGCGCGCACGGAAGCGTTGGGAAGCCCCCTGTTCAACCGGAATCTGCGGCGGGGAGATGGAGAGTTTCTTCTCCTTCACCACCGTCACATTCACCTCCGTACTCTGTGCCGGATCCTTGCGGTTCCGCACGATCACCTTGGTCCTGCCGAGTCCAGTGGCCGTGAAGGTCACCTTCTTGCCAACAGTCCTCGACAACGTACCGTTCACCCCTCCTTGGACGTCCTCCCACTCGAGGTCTTCTTCCCCGCATCCTTCGTGCTTGGTCACAACCATCTGCTGGGTTTCCCCGGGCAAAATGTGGAACCACGCAGGACGAACGACGATGGGGCATTCCTCGGGCGGATTGTCGTCATCCGGCTTCGATCCCTCGGGCAGCTGTCCTTCACCATCGGTATCCAACAGACGCTCCGAGCTCGTGCGCTGGAACGCCTTGCTGAACTGCTTGGCGAAGTCCGTGAGGCGACGCTTGCGTTCCTCCTTGGCATCCGCCTCTTCCTTCTTCGCATAGGCCTCTTCGACCTTGGGACCGATGATTTCTGCGAGGAACTTGAGGAGGTGAAGGTGGAAGCCGTCGTAGATCTCATCCCTGAGACTATGACGATCCTCGGCGGCGAAGTCATTCAGCCCGTCGATGAAGAAGTACCCGAACAAGTGCTTCCCGGACTTGAGAACCTCCGGCACCTGAGCCGCCAGCTTGGGATCTGGCAGGCCATCGATGAAACTCTTCAGCGGGCAGATGGTGTTCTTCCCGCCTCCCAGCTTGATCTGGTCGTCCGGCCCCTTTTGCTGAGGCATGTACAACTCGATCAAGCAGTCACCAAGAGCCTTCGCGGCGGCTGCACCCAGTTGTCGCTGGATTTCCGCCTTCGAAATGCTCAGTTCGAACGCCTGAAGAATCGACCGCGGCCGGAGATGCTTTCCGTTCACGGTCACGATCTTCTCCAAGCGCGGGGACAATTGCTGCGCCAGACGATCGAGAATCTCCGAGGGATCCGGGACGACCTTCCAATAGTCATCGGAAATCCGGATCTCGATTGCAGAGCCACTCGCACTCGGGGGCAGATGCCACGTCGACGGACGCGTCGTCTCGGTCCAGTGACGGGGAGTTTTATCTCCGTCCCAGATGGACTCGGCATCCGTTCGCGTGAGAGTGGCAGTGCTGAAATCTCCACCATCCTCATTACACTTGGTACAAGGGATGATAGCCTCGGCGAAGCGAAGTGTCCGCAGGCGACCGGTACCGTGTTGACCCGTCGTCTTGGTGCCTTGCCGATGTTCACCCTTCTTCTCGGACTGAAAGATCCAGAAGAATCCATTCTTCTGATGCCTACCGAAGCCACGACCGTTGTCGCAGATCCGGAAGACCTTGCCCTTCTTGTCGAGGAGGATGTTGATGCTTGTTGCACCTTCATCCTCGGCGTTGGAGACAAGTTCACGGAGTGCCTCGAGCACCGGCTGAATCGTCGGCCGCTGCTGGGGGCAGATGCTCCTGAATGCCGCACGTCGATCGACGTGCGGGATTACCTGAACAGACGCTGATTTCTTCATGGACAATGCCTTATTGCAGATGCGCGAATTTCGCGCGAAGGGAATCAATCTCGCTCAGGGCGGCGGTCGGGATGACCTCCTTGAACACCCTGTATGCAAGGAACAACTCGTCGAGTTCCGTTCCTAGTGCAACGTGGCACTTGGCGCGGATATCCTCGTCTTCGATCTGCGCGAGCAGGGTAAACCTGCGCCGCAGTTCTTCGATCAACAACTTCGTGTCCTGCATCTCCTCCTTGGTGACCACTCCTTTCAAGTGGCGGAAGTTTTTGGCAGTCAGGACAAACCGCACTCCATTGAGGTTTTGATCATGCAGTTCCGCTACGCCGGCCAGCAGCCGATCATAGTACGGTGATGCGATGACCCCTTCCTGTACATCCGTACACACACCTGACTTCTCCATGTCTTCGTTCGGCACCACCGGCTTGTCGCCTGTGTGACGTCGAAGTCGTTGCAACAGCTTCTTGTGGAATGCCTTTTGCTTCACCGTCACCAGACGGTCGGGCGTTGCATTCATGTATTTCTTCAACGCGCCCCGATCGACATCGAGGATGCGCGCGCACGTGGAATAATCCTTCCACGTACCAGACTCCAGACCCTGTTCGTACAGGGACCTAGCAACGGTCTTTTTGATCTGAGGACCATCCAGTTTCCGCCGTAGCAGATCGATGGTCTGCAGAACCGCCCTGCCGTGGGACCTACCGAATCGCTGGCTGTTGATAGTGCTACGTGACATTCCGATCAACGCTGCCGCCGCGGTCACTGTCTTCCATGTTCCACCGATAATTCCCTGCTTCAGCACCTCCTGCAGCTGACGATTCTCGTCCCGCATCTCCTTCACAATTCTCATAACAAACCTTTCTGTATGGTGTTGCCGACGTTGCCAATGAACATGCAAACGGCCAGAAACTGACAACGTCAGCCGTTTTGCATAGATAAAATACACTATTTATCATTTGTGTCAATATTTCTTAATATGTAAAAAACCCCGGAATGCATGATTCCGGGGCGTTTCCTTGCACTTACGGATCGATGATGGGGCCTACGTGCCCCCATCGGACATCACCAGCTTCAGTAGAGCAGCAACACCCCCTTCCCCGATGGGCAAGGAGAGCTCGAGACGGTACTGCCCGTCCTTCTCGACCACGCGGGACACCTGCCCCACGAATTGAGCAGCCTTCCTGTTGAAGAGGATCTGGTCGACCGCCTCCACCGAGAGGGCCTTGCAGGTGACACTGAGCGCGACGCCAGCGACTTCCTGTGCAACAGGCTGTTGTGCCGCCGATGACGGAGAGTTGCCAGACTGCTTTCGCCGCCGTCCGAAATCTTCGAGTGCATGCTCGCGAATGACAAGTGTCTGAGCATCCACGTTCAGGAGCGGGGCAACATCAAGGAGGAAGTCCTTGTTCACAAACGAGACACCGTTTGTGTACGAAGCGACCTGCGAGAGCGACCAATTCTTGCCCGCGGCGACGAGCATTTTCTGGAGATCCACGGGGCCCATGCTGCGACCCATGGCCGCTTTCAGGGCTTTGCGACGCTCGCGGCCGAGTGCCTCGCGATCCTTCATGAGCGCCTTGCGGCTTTCGGTCCGCGTTCCGCCGCCGCGCTGTGCAGTTGCAGCCTCCGCTTCGCTGAGCTCGCCAGCGAGGAGTCGAGCCACAGGAACCTCGAGGGCATTCGCGATGAGTGTCGCGTCTGCCGACTCGAGCTTCCCAAAGCCCTTGGCGCGAACCAGATTGCGGATGCGGTAATCGATCTTTTTCCGCTTTGCCACATCCGTGGGTTCGATCTTGGCAGCGAGTGTGACCGAATTCACTTCCTTCTCGGCCATGAGCGAGACAAGTGCCTGACGACGCCTGTCGTGCAGGGCCTTCGAACGTCTGGGCATGACTGACAATCCTTCTAAAGTCAGATCTGACAACATCCCGTGCGCACGGGAGCCGATGCGATGCATGGCGATCTATATGTCAATTGGACACACACATCGCCATGCACCAACGTGCAAAGGAACAATCCAAAGCAGTTGCTCTGGTCGAGTACCATAGAACTTAATTCTAGAAAGTCAATATTTCTTGTCACCTCAGGATTCCGTTTGTGGCAAGAAAAACGGCTTAAACTGGTCGAGGATACGCGCTCCTCTATCATCTCCAAATCCACAGTTTCGGACAAAGCAATTCCAGAGATCACGACGCCGGAGGTAGACATGGTCCATGAATCCCTCAAGATCCTCGCCACGAAAATATGCATCGAGTAAACGATTTTCCGGATTATGCATGGCTATATTGAACGCCCATTCGATTCGCTTACGCGCCTTTCCTTCAATTTTTCGTAGAAGCATTACTTTATGCTTCTCCATTTCCTGTCGACGTTCAGTAAGAACATCTTCCATGAATTTCTCACCTGTCAAAGAATGCTCAAATGCGGCACTGAAAGCCGGGGAACTTGTCCCATGAAATAAAAACGTCGTGTCCTCCAGCGCATACCGCTTCTGCACATGAGCAAATACCGAAGTAGCCATGCTGCACACTCTCTCAGTTCCGTAAGCCTCCGATGAGGTCGATTGATAATGAAATGAATCAAGAATTCTCATAACTTGATTTCCAGTCTTCACGTTTCCTCCTTGTGAGTTTACAAGCAGCATGATTTTCGTCGCATGACGAGCCAAACAGATCTGCTCATTTATGCATTCCAAAGTGCAGTCCGGTAAGAGCTCGCAAAGAAGTTCGGAATTGCGATCTGGATTTTGCAACGCTTCAAGTCCTGCCCATGACACCGGATGTACATCTCCCGTCTCTCCGTTAATCAATGCAACCTTTGTCATACGCAGAACTACCGGATCCAGCACAGAATCAATATATCCAACGACGATAGGGGAAGAATTCTGTTCCATGTGCATACAGGAGGTGGAAATCACTTCATTTTCTTCTTCGCGCGAATTTTTTCTCCAAGCTCCTTTCCTGCCGCGACGTACGCTTCAAGTTTTTTTCGCTCCGGCTCTGGCAATGCCATATTGCCCCTCTCGATCAATTCAAATCCCTGCAGTGTTGGAAGGAACATTGTGTTTTCCTCAAACCTCCAACGAACGATCATTGAAGAAGATTCACGCAATGGCTTCAGCGTGGCTTTGTTCGGTCGATCCACAAATGGTGAGTCCAATCGATCATCGCAGATTGCGGGATTGGCCAGTGCATCGACTATCTCCTCTTCCGACGGCGGATCGTCATCAAATATTTTCTTCCAAAATTTGATTAACTTGCCAGGCGTTCTTCCCCATGTATCAAAACGAGGATGCCTGCTGGCTGTTTGAGCAGTTAGAATTTGCATCAGCCTGAGCTGCAGCGGTGACAGAACGACTTCTGGTGATTCCTCTGATCCGTTACGTGGACGGTCATC
>CAZUVN010000047.1:0-8079 GCA_964623835.1 uncultured Candidatus Peribacteria bacterium | reverse complement strand
TGAGGACGAATGCAGACTGACCCATCCATGCGAGGAATTCTAAATACCCCATTGGCGGAACAATCATCAGCGGCGCATCGGCATCCAACTCAAATCCTTGGAGCGCCTGCTGTAAACGCGGATGGGCGGGCAGCATCACCGGACAATGCTGGGCGATCTCCAAGAGAAACGACATGATCTTTTTAAGCACTACAGGGTTATCGACGTTGCTTGGACGGTGCAGTGTAGCCAGGGCTACTTTTTTGCTGGGGAGACCTTCAATGCGCTCGCTGACTGCAAGAGAGAGCTGATCAATCGTCGGCCGCAGACGGACAAGTGTGTCGATCATCGTGTTACCGACCAGGAATTTCTTTCCCTTATTCTGCTCTTGCTCCAGACGATCCATACCGGACTGCTCCGAACAGAACAGAAGATCTGCGAGCAGATCGATTTCGATGCGATTGCGTTCTTCGGGCATGTCTAAGTCGCCGGAGCGTAGCCCTGCTTCAACGTGTGCAAGCGGGAAGCCGAGAATACTCGCC
Organism: uncultured Candidatus Peribacteria bacterium; assembly: GCA_964623835.1. Classification (GTDB taxonomy): domain Bacteria; phylum Patescibacteriota; class Gracilibacteria; order Peribacterales; family Peribacteraceae; genus JAKQEM01. The sequence goes on along the minus strand of CAZUVN010000047.1, from coordinate 7,558 downwards.
GCGCGCGCGGCACCGACGGCTCCGTTTACATCACCATAAACCAGCACAACATCGGGCGTATATTCCTGCAGAACCGTCACCATCGCATCAGCAGTCGCCTGAATCACTTCTGTTTGAGTTCCACCATGGATTCCAAGGTTCACATCGGGATCGGGAATATGCAGCTGCTGAAAGAAAATATCAGAGAGTAATGGGTCGTAATGTTGACCAGTGTGAACGATGATATGCTCGAACTCATTCGGTCGTGCTGCGAGCGCATGATGCACCGCCGCGAGTTTCACGAAGTTGGGGCGGGCCGATGCAACGGAGAGAATGGTCTTCATGAAAGTGCGTCCATAATACGCTTCATGCGTTTTTCCCAGGTGTGATGTTCAACAGTCTTCCGCGCTTTCTCGGCTTTTGCCTCGGCTTCGTCCCGATGATTCATCACGTGTTCGATTGCTCGGGCCAGATCTGCGGCATCACCAGGCTGGAAGAAATACGCGGTTGAGTCGTCGAGAATGTCATGCACAGGCGGCAGGTCGGCGGCAATAATGGGCTTTCCCACAGCCATGTATTCAAACAGCTTGAGTGGAGACGTATCGCGCTGGAAATACGGATGATCGGACTTGGGGGCTGGGTAAATGAGCACGTCGCAGGACGCGTACATCTGCAGCAACGATGTTTGATCGAGGTAACCGAGATAATCAGGATCGCTGATAGCCGAAGCCGGACCGCCGGCAATCTTTTTCGTTATCTCTTTCCCCGCAGACTGCAATTGCCGCACAGCGTCGATGATCAGCCCGACACCTTTATCATGTCCCATCGTTTTGAATGAGCCTGCGTAGCCAACCGTAAACGTATCTGATTGTTTCGGTGACGGCATGTTCTTGAATTTCTCCAGATCCACAGCATCCCCTTCAACCATCAGATACTTCGCGTTCACTCCCCAACTGATTAGCTCTTTTTTCATCTGCGATGTAAGACAGATGATCAAGGCGCATTTATTACAGCGACTTGCGAACAATGCCTGTCCGCGTGTCGGCAATGTATGAAGTTCTAAGATGACCGGAATCCCACTCTCGATCAGCGTTGAGAGTAATGCCGGCGTGCGCGTGTAGACACAGTCGAAGTTGTTAGCTGTTAGCTGATAGCTGATAGATCTCTTAAGCGATGCATTCAACATCGGCAGCTGCAGTACTTTCGGCAGCCACCATCGATCAATCGGATCAAATGTCCCAAGATATTTCACCTGCACCTTCTTATTCGCTTTGTGAAACGTCCAGTAGTCCTCCTTCACCGTATTCTTTCTGAACGGACAGAAGATCGTCACCTCATGACCGAGTGCAGCAAGCGCATCGCAGACTGCTGCGACCTGATGGCCGTGGGCACGCTCCGAAGGAAGCCGGATATTTGTGCAGTATGCGATTTTCACAGGAACATTGTATAGTCGGCTCATGCACCTCGATAGGCGTCTCTTTGACGGAAAAATCATCAGCTCACGGGTCTATCCTGAGTGTTTTCCTATAGCAAAAGACGAAACGGTGGTAAATCTCGGATGTGGCTTGGGTCAACAGGCGGTCATCTACAAAGACTCGTTTCAGAAGATGGTCGGGGTCGATTTGATGCAGGAACGACTCGATGCATCAAAGGTGTTGTTGGCAGAAAAAGGCGTACAGAACTACGAAACCATCTGTGCACCGGTTGAAAACACCGGTCTGCCGGAGAACAGTTTTGATAAGGCAATCGCGATCGACATCATCGAGCATTTGCCGGAACCGATGGGCATTCTCGACGAAGCACATCGTCTCCTGAAACCGGGTGGATTACTCCTCGTCAGTGTTCCCGCAATGCACGACCGCTATGTGCACGGCATCAAATTCATCGGACGTCTGCTTGGCCGAAAATCCCACTATCTGCCGGCCGGCCATCTTGATGCGCACAATACCGATATTCCTCTGCGCAAATGGTTGCAGTTAATGAAGCAGAGCAAGCTGGAGATCGTGTCGTATCGCGCAACGACGCTCTTCCCCCCACTCCATCTTTTCGGCCTCCCCCGCTTCTGGTTCACCAATAATTTTATTCACGCGATTGATACGCGATTGTGTCGCCTGCCGGGATTAAGACGGATTGGGCAGTCGTGTCTGGTGACGCTGCGTAAACATGGTTCGGCAAGCTCACCATGACAGTAACACTTGAATTATAATACACCTCGACAGGCTCGGTGCCCTGAGCTTGTCGAAGGGCCCTTGCGATAAAGACACATCGTCACCCTGAGCTTGCCGAAGGGTTACTCCTAACAATCCATTGACCATTAATCGCTGCTTCCTTACCCTCCCCCCATGCGCAAAGCTTTCGTCAATGACGCCGAACTCAACGGCAAAGTCCGTGAGTGGTGGCACAACAACCCATTCAACTATTTCGTCGATGCAGAGGAGGGCTCCTGGGAGTTCTACCGCAACATCGACCGCAAGTTCCTGAAGTGGATTCCCTTCATGCAGGCCGGCGGCTATCCGTTCCTGACACGGTACATCGACATGAAGGGATTAAAGGGAAAGAAGGTGCTCGATATCGCTTGTGGTACCGGCGTGCTTACCGAGCAATTTGTGCGAATGGGTGCAGAGGTCACCGCAATCGACTTAACACCAAAAGCAGTGGAGCTGACGAAGAAGCGCCTGGAACTCTACGGGCTGAAAGCAGAAGTGATTGAAGGCGACGCGCAGCAGATGCCATTTGCAGACAACACGTTCGACTACGTTTGCGCGTGGGGATGTCTGATGCACATGCCTCAGACCGAGAAAGCAATCAGCGAAATCCACCGTGTCCTAAAGCCGGGCGGAAAGTCCTTGGCGATGATGTACCACAGCAACTCGGTTCACCTTCGTTATTGCATCCAACTTGGTCGCGGTATTCTGCGCGGAAAGTACCTGAAGTACGATAATCAGTCGCTCATTAACCGCTATACCGACGGCGCGAAAGTTGGAGGTAACCAACTGGCGAAATTCTACTCACGAAAGCAATTTAAGCAGCTATTCTCACAGTTTAAGGATGTGAAAGTCTTCATCCACGATAACCATGGCATGCCGGCTCAGTTGCCGCATCCATTGCTACCATTGGGTAAATTGCTGCCAAAAACTGTCAAAGAATGGATCTGCCGTGCCTGGGGCATGACGGCCATCATCACGATGACGAAGTAAGAGGGGTACAAACCACGCTTTTTTGGCTACAATAGCTGCATGGTACGTGTTGCTATCGTCGGCTTGGGATATTTTGGGCCAAACCTTCTCCGGAATTTTTCCGCGCAGGCAGAGTGCGCGATGGTATACGCATGCGATCTTGATGAAGGACGCCTGGCGGATACCGGCCGCAAATATCCGTCAGTGAAAACAACCCCGCGGTACGAGGACATTCTTGAAGATGCATCGATCGATCTTGTGCTGATTGCCACACCGACAACCAGCCACTTCCCTCTCGCGAAAGCGGCGCTGGAAGCCGGCAAACATGTTTTCATCGAGAAGCCGATGACATCGACAGTGGAGGAGGCGGAGATGCTGAACAAGCTTGCATCAACACAGAACAAATTGATCTTCGTCGATCATACATTTGTGTTCGCACCGGCAGTTCAGAAAATCCGGGAGATGGTCCAACAAGGCGAACTCGGCGACCTGCTCTACTTCGACTCAAGCCGTATCAATCTCGGCATTATCCAGAAGGACACAAACGTCCTCTACGATCTCGCCATTCACGATCTCAGCATCCTGGGAACAGTCATAGACCTGAACGCCATCAAGAGCGTCAGCGCTCATGGCAGCAATCACTACGGACAGCAGGAGGAGCATGTTCATGTACATTTGGAGGGGGCGAACGGATTCCATTCGCATATCCAAGTGAGCTGGCTTTCGCCGGTCAAAATTCGTCAGACGATTGTCGCGGGTACCAAAGCGATGGTGATATACGACGATACGCAACCGAGTGAAAAGTTGCGGATTTACGATCGCGGCATCGAACATGACACGACGAAGGCTGATCCGTTCTTCCCCAAATACCGCTCGGGCAACGTCATTATTCCGGCACTATCGAATGAGGAGACACTAGCAATTGAGGCGAAGCACGTTCTTCGCTGCATCCAGGGAATGGAAACACCACGTGTCAGCGGACAAGACGGATTGGCAATTGTCCGTCTGCTAGAAAAGGCACAACACTCTCTAAGAAACGACAGTACGACGGTTTCCCTCGGATAACATGCCAGCCTATCAACCGTACATCTCCAAGGACTTTGCCATCGAGGGCAGTTTTTTGCGATTGGACGACAAGCAGAAGGCATGGGACGAGATAGACGGGCGCATGCGCACTGCCATCCGCAAAGCTCAGCAGTCCGGTGTGGTCATCAGCAAAGTTGCTGGAACCCCCGAAGAGCTGGAAGCGTTCCGCGCATTCTGCCTGAACCCCGATGACATGCCTGAGACACTGACCGATCGCTATCATCTGTATTTTGCCCATCTGGAAGGAAAGCTTGTCGCAGGCATCCTCATTGTCGAAATTGAGAACAAGCTCTTCATGCTCTGTCATGCGAGTACGCCAGAAGCGAAAGAACAGAACATTCCGAGTTTGTTGATTTGGCATACGGTCGAACAGTTTACTGGGAGCAGGTTTAAGCGGCTGGATGTCGGAGCGTCCTACCGTGCATCTCTCCAGAAATTCTTTTCGGGATGGAGGACACAGGGATACCCAATGATCATGCGTCCGCCAGAGCTGCATCCGACACTGATGCTGACGCCATTCGATACGGCAAGTTTCGGCGTCGAGCCAATCGACAATGCAGAGGTAACAGTGAAGAGCGCGCTTCAGGAGAAATTCGGCGACAAGCCATACACGTTCTTCCCACGGGCGATGTATGCAATCTACACCATCATTAAGTACTTAAAAGATGAGCAAAAGATCAACGATGGGCAAGAGGTGTGGATTACCACCACGACCGAATCGCCGTACGTTTCTTCGTGTGTCACATCGGCGATTGAGCAGACAGCACCGTGGAGTAGGACATTGTCCGATAAGACTGCAGCCATTTTTCTTATCCACGACTTCGGGTTTTTGCATCCACGATTAAAAGAGATTCGTGCCATTGCCGACGAGCGCGGTATTCCACTGATTGAAGATTGTGCCTACGGCTGGGGAACTGATGGCGCAGGCCAGACCGGCGACTATTGCATCTATTCCCTAACAAAAGAATTCCCGGTTCAGTTCGGCGGATTTTTGGTCGGTAAGAACTTCACGCACGAGGAACTATGGCACCAATTCGGCTGCAGCGATGCGAACAAAGAGAATTTTACGATGCAGCAACTATCGCCGTGGATAGGACAGCAGGCAGAGGCGCGCACAAAGCGGCAGCAGAATTATCGATACTACGAATCTGTGTTTGGATCGGATCGGACATTTTTCCAGCTGACCGATGGAACGGATCCAGGTGCATTTATCTTGAAGATGCGCAGTGAAGAGTGGATGCAGGAAGCGAGTGCGTTCGTCCGCAGGTTCGGCATCGAGTGCGGCAATTACTGGAAAAACAGTGCTATCATGCTGCCCGTCCACCAGCGCTTGGAGCAGTCCCACCTTGAATACATCGCAGGTGCGGTTCTTGCCACCGAGCGCGAATGGTGCGGCGTCCCCCGCTCTTCATGATCCGCGAGAATATCAACATCGGCCAGAACGTGAACGTGACCGAAGGCGTGTCGCTCAACAACATCACGACCGGCGATAACGGGAAAATCCGCGATCACTCCATCCTCTTTGGCAGCAAGGACAAGCCGCTGACCATCGGCAACGATTTCTTCGTCGGCACGTTCTGCTATCTCAACGGCATTGCGGGTCTGACGATCGGAGACAGAGTGACGATTGCCCATGGCACCAAAATCTTCACCGATTCCGGACCCAACACCAGCCCCTGGTTGCAGCAGCATTATCCTATCAGCGCAGGAGCAGTAACCATCGGCGATGATGTGTGGATCGGCGCGGGCGCGATGATTCTGCCCGGTGTGAGAATCGGCAATAAGTGTGTGATTGGCGCCGGCAGCATGGTGAAAGACGACGTGCCGGATTACGCGGTGGTCGCGGGATCACCCGCTAAAGTGATTAAAATGCTTTCCTGATGCGCATCCCTTTTCTCGATCTGCAGGCGCAGTACCGCTCTCTGAAGCCGGAAATGGACACGGCGATGCAACGCGTGCTCGATGAATCGTCCTACGTACTCGGTCCTGCCGTGGAGCAATTTGAACAATCCTTCGCTGCCTACTGCGGGACGGCTCACTGCATCGGCGTGAACTCCGGAACATCGGCGCTCGCATTACTGATGCAGGCATACGGCATCGGTCCGGGCGATGAGGTGATCACGGTTGCCAACTCGTTCTTCGCGTCGGCGGAAGCGATCAGTGAAATTGGCGCAACGCCGGTTCTGGTCGACTGTCGTGCGGACGACGGACTGATGGACGCCAGCTTGATTGGCGCAGCGATGACCGATCGAACAAAAGCGATTCTCCCGGTGCATCTGTACGGTCAGTGCGCCGACATGGACGCGATTAACGCCGTCGCACACACTCGCAGACTGCTGGTCTTTGAAGATGCTTGCCAAGCTCACGGGGCTCTCTACAAAGGCAAAAAGGCTGGATCACTTGGAGACGGAGCAGCATTCAGTTTCTACCCAGGAAAGAACTTGGGCGCCTATGGTGAAGCAGGCGCCGTCACAACAAACGATCCGATGATTGCGGAGAAAATCCGGATGCTGCGCGCCCACGGTTCGGCCGTCCGTTACACGCATGAGATGATCGGATGGAACGAGCGGATGGACGGGTTACAGGGCGCCGTGCTCAGTATCAAATTACGGCGGTTGGATGCCTGGAACGCACAGCGACGCCGTCATGCAGCAACCTACCGTTCAATGCTGCCGGATACGGTGAGCATGATGACGGAACAGGCCTACGGAGAAAGCTCCTATCATCTCTTAGTAATCCGCAGCCCACATCGGGATGCCCTCAGAAAGCACTTAGCGGATAACGGCATTGAAGCACTGATCCACTATCCGATTCCGATTCATCTTCAACCTGCCTATCTCAACCATTGGAAGCAGGGCGATTTCCCGGTATCTGAAAAACTAGCCGGTGAGATTCTCTCGCTCCCCCTGTATCCCGAACTGACAGAACAGCAGATTGCTGATGTCTGCGAGGCGATCAAAACGTTCAGCGCCTGAGAAGTTGCGGTCGCGGCATCGTCCGCCAAATCAGAAGCCATCCGTAACGGAGATGCTCGTATTCGAACCAGAGCGGTGCGCGCGGGCCTTTTTCGGGGAGCAGCCGAAGAACAACCATGAGCACTGGGCGGCGTGCGAGCGAGAAGAGATTGCGGAGGAAAATCCACCGAAACCATCGACTGAAACTTGTGCCCTTGTTTGCGCGCACTTCAATGCGAAGAGAGCGATCGTACTTCTTGCGCATCTGTGCGGCCGTCGGCATGGGCACAATAATATTGGCATTCAGATAGCCTATGGGCGCCCCGGGAATGATATCGAGACGTTCGTGTACGGGCTTAATGC